>CALDGV010000246.1 GCA_937941745.1 uncultured Prosthecobacter sp.
AAGCCTATGAAAACACCTCTCAATTCCAAGACCCTGAACAGCTCCACCGCTTATGTCATCGCTTGCAAGAAAGACCTGGGCTGGCAGGCGATGCCAACTTTTCCTGAGGTGCAGGACACGAACGAACTGACGCTGGGTTGGCAGGCCATGTCGGCTTTCGGCGAGTCACGCCCTGCCCATGCAGATAAGGGGGAGTTTACTGAACTGCGCGATATGGAGCGCCGCACTCACCAGCCCCAAAACAGCCTCCTTTCGTTTTGGAGCGCTCTGAGTTGTCTGGCCTGAGCCTCTTCGAGGCCTGAATTGGGCGGTTAGAGACTCCGGACCATCGTCAGCGCTTCCTGAAGCTGCTTGAATCCGGCGCGCTCAGCGAGGCGCGGAAACCTACCATTGATCATCACATAGCCACCGTTGCGGGAGAGGATGAGTTTGCGGTCCTTGATCTCGATTTCACTGATGCCGGCGTGCGCGGCCGCCAGCCGGAGAGCGGCGCAGGCGAGCAGGTTCTGCACGGGATAGGGCAGCTTGTCGCCAAACTGGTCGCGCCACTGGGTCTCCAGGTCCTCCAGTTCCTTGCGCGTCATCACCTCTCCGAGCTGACGGTAGGCGGTGATCCGCATGCGCGTGTCTTCGATGAAGCTGGAGGGCAGGAAGGCTCCGGTGGCTCCTTTTTCCGCCTGAGTCATGAGTGCCTCGCTCTGCACGAGGAAATCGGCGCGCAGTGCCACGTCCACCGGACGTGGCACGCGGCGGCCCTGCATGCGGTTCACCGCCTGCTTCAGCATCTGGCAGTACATGTCAAAGCCCACGGCGGCGATGTGCCCGCTCTGCTCGGTGCCCAGCAGATTGCCTGCACCGCGGATTTCGAGGTCGCGCAGGGCAATTTTGAAGCCGCTGCCCAGGCCGGTGTATTGCTTGATGGCATTCACACGCTTGCGGGCATCGCCCGCCGTCACGGCATCGCGTGGCAAAAGCAGGTAGGCGTGGGCTTGCTGCCCGCCACGGCCCACGCGACCTCGGAGCTGGTAGAGGTCCGCGAGGCCGAAACGGTCGGCACGGTCGATGATGATGGTGTTGGCGTTCGGGATATCGACGCCGCTTTCGATGATGGTGGTGCAGACGAGCACGTCGGCCTCGCCATCGACAAACTTGTGCATCACGTCTTCGAGGATCTCCTCGTCCATCTGACCATGTCCCACGATGACGCGTGCCTGTGGACAAAGGTCGCGGATGCGCATCGCGGTTGTTTCGATGGTCATGACGCGGTTGTGCAGCAGAAAAACCTGACCGCCACGATCCAGTTCGGCATCAATGGCCTGCTTGATCACGCGCTCATCGTAAGGCGTGATGATGGTGCCCACGGCCTGCTTGTTCGGCGGTGGGGTCTCGATGGTGCTCATGTCTCTCATGCCCATCAGAGCCAGGTAAAGCGTGCGCGGGATGGGCGTGGCGCTGAGCGTGAGCACGTCCACGAGCCGGAAGAGCTCCTTGAACTTCTCCTTATGCTTCACGCCGAAACGCTGCTCCTCGTCGATGACCACGAGACCGAGGTCTTTGAAGCGCACGTCCTTGGAAATGACGCGGTGCGTGCCCACGACGATGTCCACCGTGCCATCGCGCACGCCTTGGAGGATCTTCTTTTCGCGGTTCTTCGGCGTCAGGCGGCAGAGCATCTCCACCGTCACAGGGAACTCGCTCATGCGCTCGCGAATGTTCTGCCAGTGCTGCCGGGCAAGCACGGTGGTCGGCACCAGGATGGCGACCTGCTTGCCACCCATGACGGCTTTGAAGGCGGCGCGGATGGCCACCTCCGTCTTGCCAAAACCCACGTCAGCGCAGAGCAGACGGTCCATGGGCTTTTCCGCCTCCATGTCCTGCTTGATCTCCTCCACGCAGCGGAGCTGGTCCGGTGTCTCGCGGTATAAAAACGACTGCTCGAACTCGACCTGCCACTTCGTGTCCGGCGGATGTGCATATCCTTTCACGCTGCGGCGCTCGGCGCTGATGCTCAGCATCTTCGCGGCGAACTCCTCCACGCTCTTCTCGGCCGTTTTGCGGGTTTTTTGCCAGGAATTGCCTCCCAGCTTGCTCAAGGCGGGCGCACGTCCGCCCACGCCGACATAGCGGCTGACCATGTGAGCCTGCACCACGGGCACGAAGAGCTTGGCCTCATCTGCATACAGGATGCTCAGCACTTCTTCCTTGCGTCCGTTGGGCGCAGTGCGCGTCTCCACACCCGCGAAACGGCCAATGCCGTGCTCCGAATGCACCACGAGGTCGCCATCCCGCAGCTCGCTCAGCATGTCGCGCGCTTTGCGCAGGTTTTCCGGGTCGGCGAGTTTCGAACCGCGTGAGCGGCGCGAGACCTGATGCCGCCCAAAAATCTCTGCGCCTGTCAGCACGGCCAGCTTGGCCGCAGGCACGGTGAACCCGCGGTAAAGCAGGCCCAGCAGGGCTTGCTCCTCCTGGCTCTTGATGGACCTCAATTCGGCGAACCGCTCCCGCTCTGCTTCATTATGGAAGAAGATGACCACCTGCCAGCCGAGCTTCCGCCATTCCGCCACCTGCATCTCGAACTGTTTCCGCCGCGCCTCGTGCAGCACGAAGTCCGAAGCATCAAAGACACCGAGCGGGTTCTCATGAATGGCAGAATCGAAGTTTTCCGGCCCTTCATCCGCAGCCGCACCCGTGACAATGCGGGCATGGACAGGGATTCCGACCTCTCCTTCACCGATGACAAGAACGAGATCACCCTTGGCGAGGTAGTCGCTCACCCTTCCAGCTTCTGCGGCAGCATCGGCGATCTGCAGGATGACATTCGCACGCTCCAGGCGCTTTACAGAAGCCTGGTTGTGCAGGTCAAAGGCGCGGATGGATTCAATCTCATCATCAAACCATTCAATGCGCAGAGGCTCCTCAGCCTGCCAGGAATAGAAATCCACGATGCCTCCGCGCCGGGCAAACTGGCCTCGCTCCATCACCACCGGCACGCGCTCATAGCCCGCTTCGCCGAGCTGCTGGATGAAGGCTTCGATGTCCGATTTTTGCCCGGCTTCGATCTGGCGCCGCTGCTTCTCGAGTTCACGCGCCGCCGGGGCGGGCTCGTTGAGGCTGTCCTGGCAAAGCAGCAGCATCGCTGGTGTGGCCGCAGACCATCTCTCCAGCACGGCCACACGCTCGGCCATCAGGTCAGGATCGGGCAGAGCCTCATCCCCAAAGCTCTGGGAATGTCTGGGAAAATACAGCGCCGGGGTCTGCCAGACGATCAGCTCTGCCTGAATGCGGTCTTGAGTTCTCGGATCCGGACACAGCACCCAGAGCCGACGCCGCATCTGCCGCGCCCGGGCCGCGATGAGAGCCACGGCGAAGCCATTGGCCTCGGGAGTGACGTGGTCCAGGCTCACAATGTCACCCTTGCCCAGAGCGCGCAGCTTGCCGGCGAACTCCGGCGCGCCCATCACGCGCTCGACGAGGGTGTGGCATTCCACCCGATCCTCCTCCAAGGCAGGGGATGGATCGGCGGTCTTTGGCGCAGCAGCTGGCTTTTTGCGTGGCCGCGCCGGTTTTGGTGCCGGGGGCTTTTCTGAACTCAAAACAGAACCGTGGGAACGCACGGCAGCCGCTATGAGGACGCAGACGTTTGAGGACGCAAGGGCTGAAAGTATGCAAACAGGCTGCGGAAGGCAGGCAGCGGTCTGAAAGAACCTTCAGCAGAGGGGCGACTCATGCTTCTACCATGAAATCATCTGCTTTTTGCACTCTCGCCCTTCTCGCCGGCCTGGCGGCGCCAGTTTTGGCTGAAAACAACGTGCCGCCATCCGGCTTCACCGCCCTCTTCAATGGCAAAGACCTCTCCGGCTGGTACGGCTGGGGCACCCAGGACCCGACGGACTTCTGGAAGATGACCGCTGAGGAGAAGGCCGAGTACAAGAAAAAGTCCATCGAAGGCGGCCTGAAGGATGCCAAGGGCGTGGACAAAGGCGACCACATCCATGCCCACTGGAAGGCGGAGAACGGCGAGCTCGTCAACGACGGCAAGGGGCTCTACCTGACGACAGACAAGGACTATGGCGACTTCGAGCTGATGGTGGACTACAAGATGCTGCCGCTCGGTGACAGCGGCATCTACCTGCGCGGCATCCCCCAGGTGCAGATCTGGGATTACACGGAGGAGGCCAAGTTCAAGCTGGGCGCTGACAAAGGGTCCGGCTCCCTCTGGAACAACAAGGGTGAGGAGGGCAAGTTCCCCCTCAAGCGTATGGACAAGCCCTTTGGCGAGTGGAACCGCTTCCACATCAAAATGATTGGTGAGCGCGTGACCGTGAAGCTCAATGGCGAGGTCGTGGTGAACAATGCTCCGCTGGAAAACTTCTTCGCCAACCGCAAGGCCGGCTACCTGGCCTACGGCAAAAAGGACGACAAAGGCAAGGACAAGGCTGCTGAGAAGCTTCCGAACGGCTGGATGCCTGATCCGGCCTTCGCCAAGGGCCCCATCCAGCTCCAGACCCACGGCAGCGAAATCCGCTGGCGCAATGTCTTCATCCGCGAAATCAGCCCTGAAGAGGCAAACAAGGAGCTCGCCTCCCGTAACGCCGATGGCTTTGTGGAGCACATCAACGGCAAGGACCTGAGCAACTGGCAGGGTGCCGTGGAAAACTACGAAGTTGTGGACGGCGCCATCGTCTGCAAACAGGGCAAGGGCGGCGACCTGCTGACCAAGGAAGAATTCGAAAACGGCATCATCCGCGTCGAGTTCAAGCTGCCCAAGGC
>CALDGV010000247.1 GCA_937941745.1 uncultured Prosthecobacter sp.
AGGCCGGGTGGATGCTGAGGATACCTTTTCCATCGAAGGCAGCCGCACGGTGAACCAGGACACGCAAAAGTTCGTCTGGACCTATGTCAACAACCCGGCCACCGGGATCATGGAGGCCACTCTGTCGGGTGGTGATGGCCAGCCGCTGCGCTTCGAGGTCAGCTATTCAGAGGTCACTCAGGTGATGGAGCTGAAGGCGATCACAGGAAACGGAACCGGCAGCATCATGATCGAGGATGATTTGGAGGCGGGTGATCCGGCAGTCTTGAAATCGAAGGTCACTTTCACCGGTGACCAGGGGCAGACGACCTTGCAGGGAGTCATTACCCACAAGCGTCGCAAGTCTGCTTGAGACATGGGCAGAAAAAAGCCCGGGAGAGTCTCCCGGGCTTTTAAACAAGTCGGCAGGCTCCGGGCTTACTTGGCCTGTGCACCTTCAGCCTTGGCGGTGGTGGGCTGCTTGGTGGTGAGCTCCAGGAAGTCACGCATGATGTTCACCGCTTCCAGTTTCATGGGCTCCAGTCCATAAGGGAACTTGGCTGCGGCGGGCTCGGAATCTTCGTCATCTTCGCGTTTGGCCATCTTCATGCCAGTGCTCTGCTCACGGGTGAACTCGGATTCGATAACCAGCTCAGGCTTGTCCACGTTGTCGAGCGTGAGGTGGTAGGTCTTGAAGCCTTCCTTGGACTTCTCAGCTGCCGCTTTGGCGCGTTCGGCGCGCTCGGCATCCTGCTTTTCACGCCGGGCCTTGGTTTCAGCCGTCTCCTTCTGGCGCTCAGCGAGGTTGAGGGAAACCGTGTTCTTGTCGATGCGTTCTTTGAGGCGCTTGGACTCCTCTTCGATGTACTGGAACTCCGGATTGGCCTTGATGCGCTCGCTCATCCGCTTGCTCAGTTCGGCCAGGGGCCAGGCTTTGTCGGTCACGAGGTTGTATTTGCGGGCCGGGATGGTGTCGTAGGGCAGGGCGTTCTCGGCGGAGCCTTCACCGATGTCCAGAACGTCGCGGATGGAGGGCAGGACAAGGTCTGGCTCAACACCTTTGAGCTGCGTGGATCCCCCGGCAATGCGGTAGAACTTCTGGATGGTCACCTTCAGGTTTCCTGCCCGGTCCTTTTTGGCAAAGAAGGGCATGAAGCGTTCGACGGGAAGAATGGTCTGCACGGTGCCCTTGCCGAAGGTGGACTTGTCTCCAACGATCAGGGCGCGGCGGTAGTCCTGAAGGGCGGCGGCCAGAATTTCGGAGGCTGAGGCGCTGGTCTTGTCCGTCAGCACAATCATTGGACCGTCGTAGAAGGCCTTCTCGTTTTCACATTCTCTGAAGGAGATGCGTCCCTGCCAGTCCTTGGCCTGAACGACCGGGCCGGCGGGAACGAAGAGGCCGGTGAGGCGGATGGCCTCCTCAAGTGAGCCGCCGCCATTGCCGCGGAGGTCCAGCACGAGACCATCGATCTTTTCCTTGATCAGACGGGCGAGGAGCTTCTGCACGTCATCCGTGGTGGAGACGGTGCCTTCTTCCATGTCGGCGTAGAAGGAGGAAAGATTGATCCAGCCCAGCTTGAGCTGCTTGCCCATTTCTGGAGGCGTGACCAGCATTTCAGCATTGGCAAGCTTCTCCTTCAATTCGACCTCACCCCGGACGATGGAGACGATCTTGATGGCTCCCGGATCGTTCGCGGGGTCCACGCGCAGACGCACGGTGGTGCCTTCCTTGCCGCGGATCATGTCCACGATCTTGTTGAGCTTCATGTACTTGGTGTCCACAAACTCGGCCTCGCCCTGGGCCACGCCGAGGATTTTGTCGTTCAACTTGAGTTCGCCATGCTTGTCTGCCGGACCGCCGACCACGATGCCCTGAATCTGGGCGACCTCATCCACCAGGCCGAGAAGCGCACCAATGCCGACCAGCTTGTGCTTCATGGAGATGTTGAAGCTGTCGGTTTCCGCCGGGCTCATGTATTCGGTGTGTGGGTCGTAGGCGACGGCGAGGCTGGAGAGGAAGAAATCGACGATGTCCTCCTGGTCATTCTCGTTGATGCTTTCCAGCAGGCGGTCGTAATCCTTCTGCACTCGCTCAGCCGGGGTCTCCTGCTTCTCTTCTTTCTTGTCAGCAGCGGCCACTTCCTTCTTGTCTTCAGCTTTGGGGGCTGCGGCAGTCTCCGCAGGCTTCTCAGCGGCTTTTTTTGCCGCCTTCTCCGCCTTCTTTTTGGCCTCTTCAGCCTTGGCATCATCGGCCAGCTTTTCCTGCAGCATGTTCTCCTCAAGGATGTCGAGCCAGAGCTTGTCCTGTTCGGCGACGTTCTTGGGATAGGGGGACTTGTCGCGCTTCAGTTCGACGGTGCGTCCGCTGTCGAAGGTGAACTTGTGGCTGACGAGGGTCTTTTTGACGAATTCCAGCCGCTCCTGCACGCGCTGCTTGTAGATGTCGTAGATCTCAATCGCCGGGCTCACATTCCGCATCAGCACATGATCGTCGAGGGTGCTGTCATACTTGGCCTTCAGAGCGTCCACGTCTTCCTGGGTGAAGAAGACATGTCGGAAATCCAGGAGGTTGAGGTAGTTTTCGAGAAGCTTCGCCGAGAGCTCGTCATCAAAATCACGATGGGAGTAGTGCTGGCTTTGCAGCATGTAGGCCACATGCATCGCCACTTGGCCGAAATTGGTCTCCGCACGGGCGGGAAGGGCCAGGGAGAGTGACGCCAGCGCGGCAGCCACGAGGGACAAAGGTTTGCGGATCATACGAAGGGGGGCAACTAAATACGCGGGCAGGCCGGGAATATGACGGCAGATTTTGCGGGTTGCGGCTTGAATTGTCCACCGCTTTCCGTTCCTCACAGACCATGGCAGACCTCTCTGTGTTCACCGGCGGCATCGCCCAAACGAATGGTTATCTCCTTCAATTGGAGGGTGGGAATCTCCTTTTTGACGCTCCTGAGGGCATTGCCGGCTGGCTCAAGCAGGCTGGTGTCAGGGTGAATGCGCTGCTGCTGACACATCAGCACTTTGACCATGTTCTGGATGCTGCGGCGGTGGCTGCGGATCATGGCTGCCCCGTGCTGGCCTGGGCTTCCTTGTCCAAAAACCTGACGCTGGAGGCACTTTTCGGGGCGGTGACGGGTTCCGCCTATGCCGTGCCGGAGTTTGTGGTCACAGAGGTGCTCCAGGGCCGCATCGAGGTCGAACTGCTCGGTCAGGTGATCCGGCTGTTTCATGTGCCAGGGCATTCGCCGGACAGCGTCTGCTTTTACCTACCTGCCGAGGGGCTTCTGTTTGGCGGTGATGTGCTTTTTCTCGACGGAGTCGGGCGCACGGACTTTCCCGGTGGGGCGTTCCAGCAGCTGGCGCAGGGAATTGAAACCCATCTCTGGCCTTTGCCGGATGGCACCGTGGTCTATCCTGGGCATGGCGATAAAACCACCATCGGCCGTGAAAGGCTTGAGAACCCGTTTTTAAATTGAGCCGGGTTGCCGACGGTCTTGACGGCTCCGCACCTCACCTCATCATGGGGCTGCCATGTCCTGCCGTCGTGCTCTTTCCGCCCTCGCTCTCCTGATCTGCTCCGCCTCCGGGGCGGATGATTACCAGCTCGGGCCCCTCTCGCAGGAGAACCCGATGGTGCCGAAAGGCAAGGTGATCCCCATGCCGGTTCATGAATCCAAGATCTTTCCCGGCACGCGGCGCGACTGGTGGGTCTATGTGCCTGCCCAGGCCCGTGCGGATCAGCCTGCCAACCTGATGGTCTTTCAGGACGGGCATGACTATGTGGGGGTGAAGGGTGCCTGGAGAGTGCCGGTGGTCTTTGACAACCTCATCGCCAGCGGTGCGATGAAGCCCACGGTGGCCGTCTTCCTCAATCCGGGGCACATCGGCGATGCCAAGCCCGCCAGTGCCTGGAAGAACAACAACCGCGGCAAGGAATACAACTCCCTCGGAGACAGCTATGCGCGCTTCCTGCTGGAGGAGATCCTGCCCCAGGTGAAGAAGATCCAGCCCCTCACGGAAGATCCCGAGGGCTGGGCCATTGGCGGTGCCAGCAGCGGTGCCATCTGCGCCTTCACTGTCGCCTGGGAGCGGCCCGACAAGTTCCGCAAGGTGTTCTCCACCATCGGCAGCTATGTCGATCTGGCCGGCGGGCATGTGTATCCCTCGCTGATCCGCATTACGGAGCGCAAACCGCTCCGCATCTACCTCCAGGATGGCAGCGGCGACATCGACAACACCTTTGGCAACTGGCCCATCGCCAACCGCCAGATGGCCGCCTCCCTCGCCTTCATGAAGTATGACTTCACCTTCACCTTTGGCGATGGAGCGCACAATTCGAAGCATGGTGCCAGCCTCTTCCCCGAAGCCATGAAGTGGCTCTGGCGCTGAAGGGTGGGCACAAAAAAGGCCGGGACGAGGTCCCGGCCTTTGATTGAGGCATTGAGGGCGCAAGATCAGGCGTCTGCCTGCGCCGTGAGGTTCTCCGCCTTGTCGGGGGATTCGGCGGCAAACTTCAGGCGCTTGGCTTCCGGATCGAAGCTGACCTTCACCACATCCCCCTCGCGCACATCGCCGCGCAGCAGGTGTTCGGAGAGCGGGTCTTCGATGTTCTTCTCCACTGCACGGCGCATCGGGCGCGCACCATACTGCGGATCGTAACCTTCCTTCATCAGGAATTCGCGTGCGCTTTCGTCCAGGCTGATCGCGATGTTCTTGTTCTTGAGGCGGGCCACCACCTTGCCGATTTCGAGATCGACGATCTGGGTGAGCTGCTCCTTCTCCAGCATCTTGAAGACGATGAGGTCGTCCAGGCGGTTCAGGAACTCAGGTTTGAAGAACTTCTTCGCAGTCTCGTTGATCTTGCCTTTGATGGCCTCGTTGTCCGCATGATCCTGCTGCATGGCGGCAAAGCCCAGGGTCGTCTGGCGCTTGATCTGCTCGGCACCCACGTTCGAGGTCAGGATCACAATGGTGTTTCGGAAATCGATCTTGCGACCGAAGTTGTCCGTCACCTGGCCTTCTTCCAGGATCTGAAGCAGCAGGTGCATCACATCCGGATGGGCCTTCTCGATCTCGTCGAAGAGCACCACGCTGTAGGGGCGGCGGCGCACAGCTTCGGAAAGCTGGCCACCTTCTTCATAGCCGACATACCCAGGAGGGGCACCAATAAGGCGGGAGGCGGTGTGCTTCTCCATGTACTCGCTCATGTCGAGCTGGATGAGAGCCTCGGCACTGCCAAACATGAACTCAGCCAGGTTTTTGGCCAGGAATGTCTTCCCGACGCCCGTGGGGCCGAGGAAAAGGAAGCTGCCAATAGGGCGGCGAGGGTCCTTGAGGTCGGCACGGCTGCGGCGCAGGGCCTTGGAGATGGCGATCACCGCTTCGTCCTGACCGATGACCTTGCCCTTCAGTTCGGCTTCCATCTTCAGCAGCTTCGCAGCTTCGGCCTGCTCCATGCGCTGAAGCGGCACGCCTGTCCACTTCGAGACCACGGCCATGATGTCGTCTTCCGACACGGTCACCGTGTTCTCCTGATTGTTCTGTCTCCAGGCGGCCAGCACGTCGTCGTAGCGCTTTTTCGCGTTCTTCTCGCGGTCGCGCAGGCGGGCGGCCTTTTCAAAATCCTGGTCTTTGATGGAGCCTTCTTTTTCCACGCGGATCGCTTCGATTTCGGCGTCGATCTCCTTGAGTTCCGGCGGGCGCGTCATCGCAGCGATGCGGCAGCGGGAGCCGGCCTCGTCCATGATGTCGATGGCCTTGTCTGGCAGAAAGCGGGCAGTCAGGTAGCGTGAGCTGAGCAGCACGGCCTGGCGGATGGCCTCATCCGTGTAGGCGGCCTTGTGGTGCATCTCATACTTGCCCTTCAGTCCCATGAGGATCTTGATCGCATCCTCCACGGAGGGCTCCTCCACCTTCACCTGCTGGAAGCGGCGCTCCAGGGCGCTGTCCTTCTCGATGTACTTGCGGTATTCGTTCAGGGTCGTCGCGCCGATCACCTGCATCTCGCCGCGGCTCAGGGCCGGCTTGATGATGTTGCTGGCATCCATGGTGCCCTCGGCGGAGCCGGCACCCACCATCGTGTGCAGCTCGTCGATGAACAAAATGACGTTCTTCGTGCGGCGGATCTCATCCATCACCGCTTTGATGCGTTCTTCAAACTGACCGCGGTATTTGGTTCCCGCCACCATCAGAGCCAGATCCAGGGTGATGACGCGCTTTTCACGCAGGATTTCCGGTACGTTGCCATTGATGATCTCCTGGGCCAGACCCTCCACGATGGCGGTCTTGCCCACGCCCGCCTCGCCGATGAGCACGGGGTTGTTCTTGGTGCGGCGGCAGAGGATCTGGATCACCCGGGCGATCTCCTCTGTGCGGCCGATCACCGGGTCCATCTCCCCCTTCTGCGCCAGTTCGGTCAGGTCACGGCCAAAGGCCTTCAGCGCCGGAGTTTTCTCGTTCTTTTTCTTCTTCCGGGCCTCATCCTCACCCTTGCCGTCCGGGGTCACGGGGTCGGAATCGTCTTCCTCAGCCTCATCATTGGCGCTGAAGTTGGGGTCGAGTTCCCGTAGGATCTCGTGGCGTGCCTTGTCGAGGTTTACGTCCAAGTTCCTCAGCACCTGGGAGGCCACGCCTTCGCCCTCACGCAGCAGCCCCAGCAGGATGTGCTCCGTGCCGACATAGCTGTGGTTCAGCGCCTTGGCTTCCTTGCTGGCCAGGGCCAGTACCTTCTTCACACGGGGGGTGTAAGGGATGTTTCCCACCATCTTCGTCTCCGGGCCGGAGCCGACCTGCTGCTCCACCTGTAGGCGCACGGTTTCGAGGTCCAGGCCGAGTTTCCCCAGCACGTTCACGGCCACTCCCTGGCCGAGCTTGATCAGGCCGAGCAGGATGTGCTCCGTGCCGACATAGTTGTGATTGAAGCGGTCGGCCTCCTTGCGGGCGAGGGCCAGGACCTGTTGGGCGCGGGGGGTGAAATTGTTCATAGCAGGGTTCCAGCAGCGCTGGTGGGTTGGAATGTCTTTCGGGACGTTAAAAGCTCGCCCGAGGAATGCAACGAGTGCCTTCTGTGAAAAGCACGACGTTTCATGGCCGGGGACGGAATACGGCACCCGGCGGCTTCCGGGGCGCTTGTTTCCTGCGAGAGGCCGCTCCCCGAAGGTTTTGCAGCGTCTCCCTTTGATTCGGGGTGCATCCCCAAGGGTTTTCCGCCGCCCCACTAGGGCTGGTCCGCTGGGATGAAGGGGCGGGGGTTTTTGACCCGGCCGAGCGGGCGCACGCCGGGAGCTTCCGGGCCATCCAGTCCGAGGTCGTTCTGCATGGTCGAGGCCAGCTGGGTGAGCTCGGCCACCTTGTCCGCCATGGCCGGGGCCAGGTTGTCGGCTTCGGCAAGGTCGGAATCGAGGTCGTAAAGCTCCTTGCTGGCGAGGTGGAGCTTCCAGGGGCCGCTGCGGACGGCTTCGAGCTTGAAGCCGCGGTAGTAGAAGAAGGTGTCCCTAGGCTGGAAACCGGCGCGGTCGCCAAGCAGGAGCTTGGAGATGTCCATGCCGTCGAGCTTGCGGCCGGTGGGGAGCTGGCCGCCTCCGAGGGCGGCGAAGGTGGGGAGCCAGTCCATGTGGGTGGTGATGGCGTTGGTGCTGCCGCCGCCGGCGATCCTGCCCGGCCAGCGGGCAAGGGTGCAGACGCGGATGCCGCCTTCGAGGGTGCTGCCTTTGCCGCCACGCAGGGGGGTGTTGTCCGCGCCCTGGTTGAGGGGGCCGCCGTTGTCGCTGGTAAAGATGACCAGGGTGTTGGAGTCTAGCTTCAGCTCTTCCAGGGCGCTGAGGATCTGGCCAACGGTCCAGTCCACCTCAAGCACCCAGTCTTTCAGCAGGCTGACGCCGGATTTTCCCATGAACTCCTGGTGGGGGTAGAGGGGGAAATGGACGGCGTTGTGCGGCAGGTAGAGGAAGAAGGGCTCGTCCTTGTGTTCGTGCAGGTACTGCACGGCACGCTCGGTGTAGCGGCGGGTCATGGTGTGCTGCTCGGCTGCCCGGACACGCTCCACGACCTTCAGGTCCTCGACCATCGGCAGGGGCGGCTGGCTGTCGCCTTTGAGGCCTGTTTCTGCGTCGGCGGGGCTGGGGGCGGCGGCTTTTTTGGCCTGCTTCCGGGCGGCGGGCGGCGACTGCGGCTGCCCGGGGTTGCTCTTGGAGCCATCGGCCCGGGGGCCCATGTCATTGGAATAGGGGATGCCGTAGTAGCTGTCGAAGCCCTGGGCGGTGGGCATGAATTCGGGCTGATCTCCGAGGTGCCATTTGCCGATGCAGGCAGTGGCGTAGCCTGCCTTTTTGAGCACCTCGGCAATGGTGACTTCATCGGGATTGAGGCCAACGGCACCGGCGGGGAAGAGCACGTGCGGAGTGGGCAGCACGCGCTTGGGGTAGCAGCCGGTCATCATGGCGGCACGGGAGGGCGAGCAGACGGGGGCTGCGTAGTGGCTGGTGAGCTTCAGCCCCTCCCGGGCCATGCGGTCGAGGTGTGGCGTGGGCACCTTGCCGCCGAAGGGGCTGATGTCGGCGTAGCCCAGGTCATCGATGTTGATGAGGATGAAGTTGGGCTTGTCCGCAGCAAAGGCGGCACCCAGGAGGAGGCAGAAGACGGCAAGAAAGCGCATGGAGCACGGTGAACGCGGCCCGGCTGCCGCTCTTTCCCCTCAGGACCGCTGGCGCACGGTTTCGTAGAGGGTGATGGCCACTGCGGTGGAGAGGTTCAGGCTGCGGGTTCCCTGCATGGGGATGTGCAGAGTCTCGCCGAGCGCCATGATGGAGGGTGGGATGCCGCGTGTCTCGGGCCCATAGACAAGGTAGATGTCCTCCTGGCTGGCGAGATCGGCCTGCCAGTAGGTGCGGGTTCCCTGCACCTCGACAAATTTGAAGCAGGCGTCTGCTCCGGCAGCCTGTTGGAGCGCCTCCCAGCTTTCCCAGACATGCACGTCCACCTCATGCCAGTAGTCGAGGCCGGAGCGTTTGAGGTATTTGTCCTCCAGACTGAAGCCGAGCGGCTTGATGAGGTGCAGCCGGGCTCCAGTGGCGAGGCACAGGCGGCCCACGGCGCCGGTGTTGTGTGGGATCTCCGGCTGGTAGAGGACGATGTGGATCATGCGCGCGGAAATGCCGCCGTGGGCTCTCAGTAGCGCTTGCCGGGTGTGGCGCCGACTTCACCGCGGAAGAGGTGCACGCCGTCAAACTTCTCGTTCGGCTTGAAGAGCCAGCCGGGGGAAGCGTCCTTCACCTCGTAACGCTGAAGCATGAACTCAGGCAGGATCATGTTGCTGTTCGGGTCATACACCTTGCGTCCGGAAAAGCTGCCCCAGAGCCGGTACTCAGTGTTGTGGTCGGAGCCGTAGGCGGGCCCGTCTGCGGAGGGCAGTTCAGGGAAGCGGTCGGGCTGGCGGCAGAAGCGCTCGTTCATTACCACAAGGCGGGAATTGTCCCAGCTTTCGCCCGGGCGGCGCACATAGCCCCAGAAGTGGGTCTTATCGATGTGGAAGCGCCTGCCGACCCAGTAATCCCCGGGAGGCTCGCTGGCGATGGCAAGGCGGCGGTATTGTACCTGCTGCTGGCCCGCTGCATCCAGGGCGCCGCCGGTCTGGCAGGAGCTGAGCAGCAGGGAGGTGAAGGCGGTCAGGAGGATGCAAAGGAGCCTGGACATGATGTGAAACGAGTCTGGAAAGCAGCGCCAGCCGTGCAAATGGAAAGCCGCACCCTGCCCATGACCAAGCCCTCCGTCCTCGCTGCCATCATCGCCCGGCTCGAACTTGAGCTGGAGGCGCTTCTTCGCGGTGCCAAGGCCTCCTTTGCCGCTGCCACGGATCCCGACAGCAAGGCGGAGAACAAGTATGACACGCGGACTCTGGAGGCCTCCTATGTGGCCCGCGGGCAGGCACAGCGGGTGGCGGAGCTTCAGGAGGCCCGGCACAGTTTCGCTGCCCTGCAGGCAGCGGCCTCCCACACCACGGGCAGCGTGAGGCTGGGTTCGCTGGTGGTGCTCGATGCTGGCGGGCAGGCGGACCACTACTTCATCGGGCCGGCGGAGGGTGGAATGGAGGTCATCGTGGAGGGTACCGAGGTTCTGGTCATCACACCTGCCTCGCCGCTGGGCTCGAAGCTGATGAATGGTACCTCAGGAACCTCCATCACCCTGCCGAGCGGAGCACGCGCCGTGATCCGGGTGCTTGCTTGACCCCTGGCGGGCCTGCGGGCACTTTGGCAGCTGTTGAAAAGTTTCTTCTCCAACATCATCAAGCTTCTCCTCGGCAGCATCCTGCTGGCGGGAGCCTTGTATGCGAGCACGGACGCCTTTGGCCGTGCCTGGAGGGATTTCGTGATTAGTGAGCTGGCCCAGCGCGGCCTGCACCTCGACTTCAGCCGCCTGCGCATCAATCCTGTGGGCGGCATCGTGGCGCAGGATGTGCGCCTTTTTGCGGGGCCGGAACGGAAGCAGGCCCTGGCGGATGTGGACCATCTGATCCTGGATTTTAACTTCGGGAAGCTGTTGGAGAAGCAGTTCGTCGTCGAGGCGCTGGAGCTGAGCCACGCCCAGGTCTCGCTGCCGGTGGATCCGGATTCACCGGCCTCGGGCAAGATTGATCTGGACGACATCAGCGCGCGCATCTTCATCGCCGACAACCGGCTCGACCTCCAGCAGGTGGAGGGAACCCTGGGCGGCATCGTGCTGAACCTGAGCGGGGAGCTGGAACTGCCGCACCGCGGGACCTCGGCATCCGTCGCTTCCGAAAGCGGCTCCACCGCCTCGCCCATCAAGCGGGTGGAGGAGCTGCGCGCCCACCGGCTGAGGCTGCGGCGTGGGCTGGACTGGCTGAAGCGCTTCGAGTTCAAGCGCGCTCCGCGCCTGCAGGTGGAGGTGCACGGTTCCCTGGACAAGGTGAGCGAGCTGAACGTGCGCCTGTTTTTCGAGGCTGAAGGCATGGAATACGGCACGTATGCCTGTGAAGAGCTGCGCGCCGAAGCGGAATACAAGGCGGGTTTTGTCGATCTGACGCGCTTTCACCTCAAAGACCGGCTGGGTGAGGTGAATGTGAACGCCTCCTGGGTCATGGGCGCAGAGGACCTGCGGTTTCACCTGACCTCCAGCGCCGACCTGCCCGGCCTCGCGCAGGCCTTCCTGGACAATGACAACCTGCGCGAAATCGTCTTTTACGAATCTCCGCATCTGGCGCTCCAAGGTGTGTGGCACGTGGACGGGCCTCTGTCCGGGCACAAGCGCCCCGTGCAGGTCACCGGCAACCTGGACTGCGGCCGCTTCGGCACCCGTGGCGAGGTGTTTGACGGGTTGAAGGCCAGCATCGGCGTAGCTCCTGAAGGGGTGTACATCCGTGACCTGCTCCTGCGGCACAAGACCGGCACGCTGTCGGCCCAGACCCTCGTTCATGAAACCCAGGGCACGCGCTACCAGCTCACGCTGCGCATGGATCCCAATGCCTTCCTGCCCTTTGCCAAAATGAAGCAGACGCGGGAGATCATTCAGCGCTTTGAATTCACGCCAGAGTCTTCGATTGACCTCGAGCTGACCGGAGCTGGTCCTGAGCCGGATCCCCAGAAATGCCTCAACAAGGGCCGCGGCGACCTGCGACGCTTCAAATACCGCGGCCTCTATCTCGATGAAATGACGGCTGACATCGAGTTCCAGGATCCGATGCAGCATTACCGGAACATCAAGCTGCGCCGCCCTGAAGGTGTCGCGGAGGCTGCCCATGTGGAGGTCCACGATGATGAGAAGTGGGTGAAGCTCGATGGGGTGAAATCCGGCATGGACCCTGTTGGTGTGGTGGGCGTCTTTGGGCCGAAGACGGCGGAAATTGTGGCCAAGTATCGCCTGCCCAACACCACGCAGGCCGAGGTGCAGGGACAGATCTGGTATCGCGATCACAGCAAGGATGACTTCACCGTGAAGTTCAGCCATCCCACCGGCACGGGCAGGTATGTCCTGTTTGATGAAGACTACCTGATCCGCTCCCCGCAGGGCCTGCTGACCTTCAAGGGCATGGACCTGAAGTTCGATGTCAGCGGCCAGCTTCATGGCGGGCCGATGAATGCGAGGGGCAGCGTGGATCTGCGGCCTGAAACAGACAACTTCGAGGTGGCTTTGACGGCTGCCCGGTTTCCTTACGAGGTCTTTGGCAAGGACATGCCCTTCGAGAAAGTGCGGGCGAATGTCTTCGAGCGGGGCCGCGGGGTGAATTTCGAGGTTCAGTCGTCCCTGCTCGGCGGCAGTTTTTCGATCCAAGGGGCCACGGGAGGTGCGCGTGATCCGAAAGCCTACAGCGGCGACCTCGAATTGCGGAACATCGACCTTTCCAAGTTCGCCACCATCTACTGGAAGGGAAATGATTCCCAAGGGGATGCCACCGGCTACTTCAAGTTCAATGGACGCATGGGGGACTGGCGGGCGTTGAAGGGAAACGGATCTCTCACCATCCTCAACGGGGACCTCTATTCGATTCCGGTCGTCGGAGTGCTGGCTCCGATGCTGGGCACCATCCTGCCCAAGCAGATCGCCGGCTACAACATTGCCAAGGAGGCGGACTGCACCTTCACCATCAATGACGGATTTCTCGTGACGAAGGACTTTGAGGCGCTGACCAGCGCCTTCAAGATCATGCTCGATGGCAACATCGACTTCATCAATGATAGGCTCGACATGGATGCCCAGGTCCGCATGCGCGGCCTGCCCGGCATCGTGCTTCTGCCGTTCAGCGAGCTGCTGGAATACAAGGGCACGGGAGACACGGCGAATCCCAAGTGGGAGGCCAAGCTGCTGCGCGGAGTGACTCAGGCCGACCGTCCGGTCAAAGCCCAGCCGGTGGATGAAAACAACCGCCCGACAAGCCGTCCGCAGGAGCCTGAGAGCCTCAAGCCCCTGCTTCCTCAGCTGAAAAAGGCGCTCACACCCTTGTTCAAGAGCCCCGGCTCCAAGCAGGACTGATCATTCGCGCCAGAAGTGCTTTTTGCCCGGATCGCGAAAGGCGTTTTCCAGGCTGTCGAAGAGGGAATTGAGCCGAGCCTCCTCCTTGATCAGGAATTCCACCGTGTGCGCGTGGGTGGAGACAGGGTAGCTTTTCACCACCTTCGGCTCTGTCAGCGTCGGGGAGATGCGTGCTGCGGCGTCCTGAACGAGCTGGCGCGCCTTGTCGATCGCCTGCTGCCCAGCGGCCACGGTGCCGGAGCCTTCCAGGCGCACTGGTTCCAGGAAGTAGAAGCGCACCGCCACATTGGAGTTCAGCGTCAGGTTCACCTCCACCACCCGTGCAGTGCCATCGGCGACGTATTCATGCTTGGAGAGGGCGATCATCTGGCCGCACTTCACCAGATAGCGGCCGCCGCGCAGGGAACCCGTCCAGACACCATCCTGGTAAAACTCCTCGGGAACCGGAGCGGTCTGGGTGGGCCCAGTGGTTCCTGTGCCACTGCCGCCTCCACCGCTGTTCTGGGCCCGAAGAAACCCTGGGGTGAGAAGCAGAAGAAGGGCGGCGAGATGAAGCAGGCGGGTTTTCATGGTCGTTCCAGCCTGCCAAAAGGCTGTCTGCTTGTAAATGCCCTGATGCCTGCCGGGTGCCGGGAGGGAAACGCCTCTCTGATTGCCTCGCACGCTGCTTTGTGCCAGGGAACAGTTTCATGCCTGCCAGGAAAGCTGATCCATCCCCTTCGCGATTTGAAATCGCGCGGCACTGGCTTGTTTTCATGGCCTTCCGGGCGGTGGAATCCTTGCTCAAGATCCTGCCGTTGGAGTTCATCTGGTGGTGCGGACGTGCCCTGGGGCATGTGGCCTGGCATCTGGCCGGCAAAAAATACCGTCGGCTGGTGTTGAACAACCTGCGCATCGCCTTTGGCCGCGAGCATGACGAGGCCTGGAGGCTGGCGACCGCCCGCGAGCACTTCAGGTCGCTTTTTGCCAACGTGCTATGCGGCTTCAAGCTGCCCACCATGACCCTGGAGCAGATCGAGGCCCGGTTGACCCTGGAAGGCCTCGATCATGTGCAGGCAG
>CALDGV010000248.1 GCA_937941745.1 uncultured Prosthecobacter sp.
ACCACCCGGGACATGACCACAACCACCCGGGACATGACCACAACCACCCGGGACAGTGCCAAAATCATCCAGGAAGGCTCCTGGATGATTCTGTTTGGCTACGCCAAGGGACGGGGCGCTACCGGAAAGGGAAAGACGGGCTGCCCGCAGGCTGCGGCGACCGTCATTTCCCCGCGGCCACCTGCCCGCCGCCGCTCGGCAGGGTGCGCAGGCGCTGGGTGGGGCTGAGGCCGTATTGGTCCGGCTGATACATGGCCTCGATCCTCGCAGGCGGGGCGATGGTGTCGCCCTCCGCGATGACGCGGGTGAGGTAGCGGAGCTGGAACCGGCCCTTCTGGGGAGCATAGTCGGTGAAGAAGAGGGCGCGGTCGCTGCGCAGCTCGCGGTGGTCGCAGAACCAGGCTTCGATGCCTTCCGGGAGCTGGTCGGCCCCGCGGGCGTTCTGCGTTTCATACTCAGGATGGATGGCTTCCAGCACGCTGGGCAGCGGATCGTTGATGGCGAGGTAGCGGTCGCCACCGCGGATGTCGAGAGTGAGGGAGACGACGACCATGTCACCCACGCGCAGGTCATCGGTGCCGGTGGTGGAGCCGTCGGGCAGCAGTTTTTCATAGGCGCGCTCGATGGCATAGCCCTTGTTTTCACCCTTGAACTCGCGGTCCTGGGCGAAGCTGTGCGCCTCGATGCGGGAGAAAAGCTCGCGACCGGCCGGCAGTTCGATCTTCATCGGCGTGGCTGTGAGCTTCGGATCCAGGGGGAAGCTGACCCGGGCGCTGCCCGGATGGGCGGGAATGCTGAGTTCCGGCTGGTGGCTGTCCCACAGCACCCGGGCCAGCACGGGCTCGGCAGACGCTTTGAGGCTGCGCTCATAGGCGGCCAGGGCGGTGAGCGTCCAGGCGTTGGTGTAGGTGTTGCCCCACTCTCCGCGGCCGTTGCGGGACTGCAAAAGGGACTGCGCGAGGGCTTCGGCGTCGGCCGTGAGGCCGAGGTGGGTGTAGGCGATGAGGCGCATGGCCTTGTTCGGCCCATGGCCCGCCCAGTGGCTCCAGACCGGCGCGGCAGGAGGCGCTGCCTTGGTGGCAGCCTTCTTGCTCTTCGCCTTGGTCTTGCTGCTGGCGGTCTTCTTTTCCGCCGCCGGGGGCGCAGGCGGCTTCCATCCCAGCATCTCCTGAATCTGCGTGTCGGGCGTGCCGCTGAGGCACATGGCCAGGCTGGTGTAGAGGCGGGCGGCCTCCGGCAGGCGGTCGCGCCTGGCGTGAAGCAGGTTTTGGTAGGCGGGCTCGGCCTTCTTGCCCTTGGCGAGGGTGTAGAGGGCGAAGGCGCAGTCGGTGAGAACGTAGAGGTCCTTTTCCTCCTCCAGGCCGCGCAGTTTTTTCGAGAGGTAGGCGAGCAGCTTGTCGGTGACCTCCGCCGGCACGCTGGCCCCGGCATCGCGGGCACGCAGCAGCATGAGGCCGCCATAGGCGCTGGCCCAGAGGGAGGGCTCCTGCCCGCCCGGCCAGTAGGCGAAGCCGCCTTCCTCCGTGGCCATGGTGAGCAGGCGGTTCACGCCTTTCTGCACGGCGTCGCGGGTTTTTTCCGCATTCAGCAGGTCGGGGAACAGGGCCTGATAACCGCCGAGCGCCAGCCAGGGCATGGTGGCGGAGGTGGTCTGCTCGGCGCAGCCATAGGGGTAGCTGAGGATGTAATCGAGCGCATCGCGGGCCTCGAACAGGCGCGAGGTGCTGGCGGTGATGGAGACGAGGCCATCCGTGCCTTCCTGCACGGCGGGGTTGACGCTGGCGAGCAGGTTTTCCACCGGCTCCCTGCCAAGGCGGGCATAGCGCACCTCCCGCATCTCGGGCACGGGATGGGTGACCTCCAGGGTGGATTCGGTGCCATCATCCAGGGCCGGGCCGCTCCAGCCGGCGGCGGTGGCCGCCGTCCACTTCCACTTCGCGGTGCCGAGCTTGGCAAACTGCACCGGGAAGCTCACGGCGGCCGTTTCGTTCGGCTTCAAGGCCACCTTCTGCCTCCACACCTTGGGATTCTCCGGAGCCTGGATGGCAGCCGGAATGAAGAAGCGCGCTTCGCGGATGAAATCGGCGGTGGCATCGAGCTGCAGCGTGACCTCCACCTCGCCAGCAGAGGGCGTGGTGTTGTGCACGACGGCCTTCAGCAAGGTCTCATCCCCCAGGCGGGCAAAGCGCGGCACCACGGGATCCACCATGAGCGGCTTGTTGATCTTGAAGGCCGACTCGCCGCTGCCAAAGCGGTCCGCCCCATTCACGGCGACAGCCATGAGGCGGTAGCGGGTGAGGTTGTCCGGCGCGGTGATGTCCGCCGTGACCTGGCCGCTGGCATCGGTGAGGAGGGTGGCCAGCCAGAGCGGCGTGGCGATGAAGTTCTTCCGCAGCTTCACCGGCGCATCGTTTTCCTCCCCTCCCCCGCCGATGATGAAGCCTTTGTTGCCACGTTCACGGGCCGAGAACTCCTCGGGCAGCAGGTCATCGAAGGAGGTGTAGTTGTGAATCGCCAGCGGCATGGGCGCATGGAAGAACTCGCCGGGGTTCGGTGTCTTGTGCCCCATGAGGCTGAGCACGCCTTCATCCACGGCATAGAGCGTGACCTCGCTGTTGGCGACCGGCCTGCCCTGATGATCGTTGATGGTGGCGGCGACAGCGAAGTTTTCGCCCGGCTTCACTTCCGGCTTCGAGGCATTGAGCACGACCTTCAGCTCTTTGACCTTGGATTCCACCGTCAGCTCGCAGTAGCCGAGCTTGTATTCAGGCATCTTGCTCTGCTTCGGGCTGGCCTCGCTGCCACGCACCAGGATGACGGAGACGAAGACATTGGGCGCCTCGGCATCCTGCACGGGCACCTTGATCACCGGCTGCGCAGGCGAAAGCTGGGTGATGAACTGACGATGCACCTGATTGCGCTCCACGGTGACCAGGGCGGTGCCAGCGATGGGTGTCTTCACCACGATCACTGCCTCCTCGCCGGGCTTGAGCGTCTTCTTCTCCGGCTGGAGCAGGATCCGCGCCCCATCTTCCATCGCCCAGGGGAACTCATCGCCGCCGATGACCTGCAGCGGCATGCGTGAAAGCACCTTCCTGCCCTGTGCATCCATGGCTTCGGCCGTGACAAAGTAGGTGCCGCCGCGGGCCGGCCTGAAAGGAAGGGTAAGGCTCGGGGCGCTGCCTGCACTGGCGGGCTTGAGCTCATGGCTCTGCTTCAGTTCCTCACGCAGGATGACCTGGTCCTTCGTGGTGCTGCCGCCTCCGGCCGTGGCAATCTTCAGGGTGTGGTATTCCTGGCGCTCCACCTTGAGGTCGATCTTCACAGGCCCGGTGGCAGGCTTGCCCTTTGAATCAATGGCCACAATCTCCAGCGCGGCATCCTGCCCCGCACGACCGAAGAACTGCGGGCCTTTGATGCCGAGGATGAAAGCCGCCCCAGGAACCTCGAACTCCGTGGCGGCGCTGATGGTCTGCTGGTTGATGTCCGTGACCTCCGCGCTGACGCGCACCTGCTGCGGCAGCGAGGCACGATCCGGCGGCGGCATGGGCATTTCGAGCATCGCGGTGCCATCGTCATCAATGAAGAGGTCGCCATTGACCCACCATTCGCCCTCGGGCTCATCACTGCTGTCATCGTAGTAGCCCTCGGCATCACGGTCCTTGCCATAGTGCGCCCAGCGCGGGGCATCCCCGAAATGGAAGTCCTGATAGGCCTGTGGCGCGGTGAATTCCCGCATTGAGGAGGCGCTCCAGCTGACTTTGGCACGGCTCAACGCCTTGCCCATGAAGTAGTTCGCGCCCAGCGGCAGCTTCACGCGGTCAGCCAGGATCTGGGCATCCTTGCCATCCAGCTTCACTTCAAAGGTGTTGGGCTTGTAGTCATCGATTCGGAAGCTGTGGTGCCCTGCCCGGGAGGAGTCTTCATCCTCGCCTTCCTTGCCGAAGCTCACGGTCAGATGATAACAGCCCAGCGGTGCCTCAGGCAGCTTGAGGTCATCCGCCCAGGAACCATTCGCGGTGAAGGTGATCTCCTTGTCGAGGATGGTCCGGTAGCGCGGATCGCGGATGCTGACCCGGCCGGTCACGGGCGCGGAGTCCAGCGTGAGGCTGTCGCCGATGCGCAGCCGGGTGTGCGCCTTCAGGTGCATCGTGTCGCCGGGCCGGTAAAGCGGGCGGTCGCTGAAGACAAAGGTCTGGCGGGCAGGCTTCCACACATCTTCCCAGGCCGTCGGAATGTCGTAGGGGATCACGCCATTGATGCTGGCGCTGTGGGTCTGAATCGCGGTGCAGTCGCCACCGATCTCTGCCAGCACCAAGGCGGGGTCGGCTCCCTTCAGGGTGGCGATGCCGTTGCCGTCCGTGTCGGCATAGCCGAGCAGCTTTTGGTCCTGATCGACCAGGGTCAGCCGCACGCCCGGCACAGGCTTGCCAGTCGTCAGCGAGGTGGCGAAGATCATCGTCTCGCGGCCGTTGCTCTTCTGCATCAGGCCAAGGTCGGTGAACTGAATCAGCGACTGGGTGATCACGCCCTGCTGCGGCAGACCTTCGGAGGCACGGCCTTCGATCTCCACCAGCAGCGGCGCCGCCGGGGCACCCGCGAGCACTTCCTTCCAGTTCAGCTTGATGAGCTCACTTTTGTCGAGCGGCTTGTTCACCGGGTAGGTGCGGTCAAAGACCTGCGTGCCTGCATAGTCATCAATGCTCACCGGCTTGTAGCCCTTCTTCTTGTCGTCCTCCTGATAGAACTTGGACTGGTATTCGCCGAACTTGTCCAGCGCCTGCAAAAGCTCCGGCCCAGTCAGCTTCTTGACCCGCACCCGAGCCTCACGAACATTCGCCGCAGTGAATTCATACTCGCCCAATCCTTTGGCCAGCTGTGAGCGCACGAAGGCCGACGCAGCGACATAAGGCGGATTCGGCACGAAGGTGGCCTCACCCTCGCCCGGCTTCTCCAGGGCAAGCCCATCGCCGGAGGTGAGACGCGGATCGACCACCACACGGTAGGGCTTGTTCAGCTCAAAAGAGCCCTTCAGCACCAGCACGCGGCCTTCCACCTCCGGAACCACGGCCACATTCGGCTCGATGCTGACGAAGGTGGCCAGCTTCTCTGCCAGCGCCTTTATCTCCTCCTTCTTCCACTCGCCTTCATGCGGAGGCATGAGGGACTTGTTGAAGTAGAGGTTCAGGTTGTAGTCGCGATCAAAGGGCGTGTGAGCCTCGATGCTGCGGATTTCAAAAGGACGCACTTCTCCGAGCGCGATGTCATCGCCCTGGGCGAGCTGATCATGGCCCGAGGCATTGGTGAGCGTGGTGGCGAGGGTGAGCTTCCAGTTAGTCGCCACCGGCAGCGGTTCTGCAGGCTCCACCACGATGGCACTGAGGCGGACGGCCTCATCCGTGATCGAGGGCTTCACCTTGGCGATCTCCTCCGTCCACGTGGCCTGGGGCGTCGATCCGCCAAAGTCTCTGCCTGTGGCCAGGCGCACCTTCGACGCCACCTTCAGCGCGGGCTTTTCCGAGACAAACGCAATGCTCGCCACCGCCTTTGCCGCATCGACGTTGTCATTGAACTCGAAGAGGAACTGCGGCGTGCGGTCGGCATCACTGCTGTCGAACCATTTTGGCGACTGGTCGATCACGCGGAACTGGGCGCTCTTCACCGAGGCAAGCGGTTCGGTCGAAAGCAGCTTGCCCGCCAGATCCGTCAAACCCGCA
>CALDGV010000249.1 GCA_937941745.1 uncultured Prosthecobacter sp.
GTTTGAGGATGCGCTGCCGCTCGTGGAGGCGAATTACCGCGTGCTGCCCGGCCAGGAGAACCGGGCCATCACGGGCCTGAGCATGGGCGGCTGGCAGTCACTCACCATCGGGCTGAACGCGACGGATCGCTTTGCCTACATCGGCTCCTTCAGCGGCGCGGCCGACACCGCGGCAGTGAAAGCGGCGATGGATGACAGCGCGGGCACAAACACGCGGTTGAAGCTTCTGTGGATCGCCTGCGGCAAGGACGATTTCCTTCTCGAGCGCAATCACACGCTGATCGAAGCCTTGAAAGCCGCGAACGTGAAGCACGAGTGGCACGAGACGGCAGGCGATCACTCCTGGCCTGTGTGGCGCGGGTATTTGAGCGAGTTCTTACCGAAGCTGTTTCAGCTTTGAGTTGGTTCACACCGGCTTGAGCACGCTCTTGACCACTTCGCCGTGGTGCATCTTTTCAAAGGCTTCATGCCATTCCGTCACAGGCCAGACGCCGCCGATGATGGGTTTGACATCAAACTGACCACGGCTGAGCAGGGCGATGACACGTTCCCAGATGGGCCAGTTGTGGCTGAAGCTGCCCTGCAGGGTCACATTCTTCTGCACGAGAGGATCGATGTTGAAACCGAGCGGCTGAGGCCCCCAACCCACCTTGCTGATCCATCCGGCAGGACGCACGAGTTCGAGAGCGATCTTCAGCGTGATGCTGGCACCAGCTGCATCAATAACGCCATCGCAGCCGAGGCCGTCACGCTGGCGTGCCCAGGATGTGGCGTCGCCAATGATCGCCTCACAGCCATAGTGCTTGCGTGCCAGTTCGAGGCGGTGAGCATCCTGTGGCAGCCCCACGAGGGCGACTTCGGCTCCGCAAAGACGTGCCATGGCGGCGCAGAGGATGCCGATGGTGCCAGGTCCGAGCACGACAACCCGGTCACCAGGTTCAATGCGTGCGTTTTTCACCACGGCATTGTAGGCCACGCAGCAGGGCTCGGTCAGGCAGGCCTGCTCAAACGGAAGCTGGTCTGGCACGTGGTGGAGGATGCGGCTTGGCACGCGCACATACCTGGTCATCGCTCCGTTGACTCCGTAACCAAAACCTTTGCGGGTCGGGTCGAGGTTGTAGAGCCCGCGTCGGGTCATGGGGTTGTCGTGGGAAATGATCGCGGCGGTTTCGGACACCACACGATCACCCTCCTTCCAGCCCTCCACCTCCTTGCCGACTTCGACAATATGCCCGCCGAACTCATGGCCGAGCACCACGGGATAGTTCACCGGCCATGAGTGATCAGCTGTCCACTGGTGCAGATCCGAGCCGCAAACGCCCACGTTGGCGACTTCGAGCAGGACGTCCTCGGGGCCGATGCTGGGCTTTTCGACTTCACGGATTTCGACGGACCCTTTTTCAGGGGCATAATTGACGACTGCTGCGGATTTCATGACGCGCCGACGGTGCCGATTCAGCCGCAGTCTTCCACGACAAAGAATGGATGATTTGCGACAAGGTCGCTAAATCAGGCCTGGCCTTGTCAAGGTTGGCGGCTGCCGAACCCCTTGACTTGCCTGGGGAGAACCGCCACTCTCCGCGCCCCAACCCCCCAAAAACACCGTCACATGGCTCAAGAAACCTCCCTGCTGCTGCTGAAACCCGATTGCGTCGCCCAAGGTCTGAATGGCGAGGTTCTCCGCCGTCTGGAAGCGGAAGGCTTCCGCGTCCGGGGCATCAAGATGATCCAGCTCACGGACGAACTCCTGAAGGATCATTACGCGCACATTGCCGACAAGCCCTTCTTCCCCACCGTGGCTGAGTTCATGAAAAGCAAGCCGGTGATCGCCATCGCTCTCAGTGGTGAAAACGTCATCGCTCATGTGCGTGACCTGCTCGGCCCCACGGATTCCAAGGCTGCTCCGAAGGGCACCATCCGCGGCGATTTTGGCAGTGA
>CALDGV010000250.1 GCA_937941745.1 uncultured Prosthecobacter sp.
CAACCTGTACATGGATGAGAAAATCTGCGATTACATCGTTACGATCATGCACGCCACGCGTGATCCAGGCGCCATCGCTACCCACCTGACGCTGCTCATCCGCTGCGGAGGCTCGCCACGTGGCACGATCAACCTTGCCCTGGCCTCCAAAGCACTCGCCTTCCTGGCGGGAAGGAACTACGTCACGCCTCAGGATATCAAGGACCTTGCTCCTGACATCCTGCGGCACCGCATTTTGCTGAGCTACGAGGCCGAGGCTGAAGGCGTCACCAGTGAAGACGTCATCAAGCAGCTTCTCGATAAGCTTCCAGTTCCCTGATCGGCGTCGTTTTTCGTCCGAATCCAACGGCTGAACTCGCATGCCTTCGAACCAAGAAACCGAAGACGAACGCCTCGCGCGCATCCTGAAGCGCGTGCGGAAGATCGAGCTGATCACGCGCGGCATCGTGAAGGAGACGCTTGGCGGAGCCTACCATTCGCGTTTCAAGGGGCAGGGGATCGAATTTGATGACTTCCGCGAATACCAGCCGGGTGATGACGTGCGCTTCCTCGACTGGAATGTCACGGCGCGCATGAACGACCCCTATGTCCGCAAATACATTGAGGAGCGTGAACTGACGGTGATGCTCGTCGTGGATGTCAGCGGCTCGGGAGATTATGGCAGCCAGGAGGACAGCAAGCGTGAACGTGCGGCAGAGGTCGCGGCAGTCTTCGCCTTCAGTGCGGTGCAGAACCAGGACAAGGTCGGCCTCATCCTCGTTTCTGACCAGATTGAACATTATCTTCCGGCCCAGAAAGGCAGTTCGCATGCCCTTCGCTGCCTGCGTGACATCCTGAATCATCGACCCCAAAGTCGCCGGACGAACCTCGCTCCAGCGCTCGACCTCGCCTTGACCCGCATCGCCCACCGGGCGCTGGTCATTGTGGTGTCCGATTTTCTGATGCCGGATCAGGCATGGGAGCACAACCTGCGGCTGCTTGCGGCCAAGCATGATGTCGTGGCTGCTCAGATCACCGATCCCCGTGAATGGGAGCTGCCGACTGTGGGGCGTGTCTGCCTTCAGGACCCTGAAACTGGGGAGCAGTTTATCGTCAACACGTCGCATCCGTCCGTCCGTCGCCATTATGCGGCCAAGATGAGTGAAAAGCAGGAGGCGTTGAGCCGCACCCTGCGCAAAAACGGAGTCGAGAGGCTCGATGTGCGAACGAACGACGACTATGTGCCTGCGTTGAAGTCGTATTTTCGCAGCCGGAAAAGGAGGAAGAGCTGATGACCCTGTTTTCCCACATGCTGCTCGCTCAACAGGCTCAGCAGGGTCCGCCCTTGCAGCCACTGCCGCACCCAGAACTTCCTGATCCTACCTTGGTGAAGCTGGGCCCTGAATGGTGGGTTTATGCGGCGTCGGGTGGGCTGGTCGTCATCCTCCTCGCGCTGGTCTTCTGGCTGCTGCTCCGCCCGGCCAAAGCCAGGCCTTCTCCGGCGAAGAAACCCTTCACGGCAGCCATGAACCGGCTGCGTGACATTCTGGCGCAGTCTTCACAGCAGCCTCCGGCGAAGACAGCTGCGGATGTATCCGAGGCTTTGCGCATCTACTTTCTCGACCGCTACAAGATCCCGGCACCCTTCCGCACCACGCATGAGCTGTTTGAGGAGGGTGGCATTCCCTCCACCTCGCAACGCCTGAAAAAGTATGCACCGCTGGCAGAACTGTGGGATCAACTGGCGTTTGCGCCCGTGCCTGCCGACCATGCCGCAGCCACAGCGCTGGTTCAAAAGGCGATCGCTCATCTTGAGGAGGACCGCTCATGAGCATTCCTTTCCTTCCCAACCTCATTTTTGGCCGTCCTGAGTGGCTCCTGCTGCTTGTGCTGCTGCCGGTCATGGCCTGGTGGCGTGGTCGCAATGGCAAGGCTCCCACCATCGCCTTCTCCACGGCCTTCATTTTGCGTGAAATGGGGGTGAAGACACGAAGTGCCCGGGGCGGCCTTACTCTTGGTCTGGTGCTGCTCAGCCTGGCTTGTGCTATCATCGCTCTGGCGCGCCCCCAGAAGGTGATCTCACATGACGAGGAGAACACGGAGGGCATCGCCATCTGCCTCACGGTGGATGTCTCCCTCTCGATGCTGATCGAGGACTTTTACATTGGCGGGCAGCCAGTGAACCGTCTGACCGCAGCCAAGCGCGTGATGCGTGATTTCATCCGTGGTCGCAAATCCGACCGCATTGGCATCGTGGCCTTTGCGGGCGCTCCTTATTATCCCTGCCCGATGACGCTCGACCGCGAGTGGCTGGAATCCAATCTCGAACGTGTTCAGACGGGAGTCATGGAGGACGGCACGGCCATCGGTTCTGGGTTGGCTGCCGCGGCGCGCCGGCTCGACAAGGAAACCGTTCCCAGCAAGGTCATCATCCTGCTGACGGATGGCGCCAACAACAGCGGAAAACTGAGTCCCCAGGACGCCGCCAAGCTCGGAGCGACCCTTGGCATCAAGATCTACACCATCGCCATCGGCACTCCTGGTGTGCACATGATCCCTCTGCCAAATGGACGCGTCATCACCAGCGGCCGGCAGGAGTTTGATGAAGCTACGCTGCAGGCTGTGGCAAACATTGGGGGCGGTTCCTTTTACATGGCCCAGGACCTCAACGCCCTGCAGGACATTTTCGACACCATCGACAAGCTCGAGAAAAAGGAGATCAAAAAACGCACGATCACAGAGACGGAGGAGCTGTTCTTCTATCCCCTGGCTGCAGCAGCTGCGCTGCTCGCCCTGGCTCTTTTCCTGCGCTTCACCTTCCTCAACGCCGCACCGATGGCCGTGGCCACCTGACATGTCCTTCCTCGCCCCCAAGTTTCTCTACTACCTGTTCGCGCTGCCGGTGCTCGCCGGTTTGAAGGCGTGGGCGGACTGGCGTGCGCGTGCGGTGCAGACGGCCTTTGCGGCTCCGCGCCTGCGGGAAGTCCTGGTCTCTGGGGTTTCGGCGGGCCGTTCGTGGGGCATTTTTGTCCTGCAGCTTCTCGCGCTGGCCTGCTTCATCGTTGCCCTGGCCCGGCCCTGGTGGGATGAGGACAAAGTGGTGCAGCAGGAGTCGGGAAGGAATGTCATCATCGCCATCGACAGCTCTCGCTCAATGCTTGCGAATGATGTCGTGCCCGACCGTCTGACGCGTGCAAAGCTCGCCGCTCAGGATCTCATGCTGTCGCTCAAGGAGGATCGTGTGGGGCTGATCGCTTTTGCTGGCAATTCCTACCTTCAGGCGCCTCTGACAACCGATCATGACGCTGTGGTTGAAGCGATCCAGTCGTTGGATTTCACCTCGGTGCCGCGAGGCGGCAGTGAGATTGGGCGCGCTCTGAAACTGGCGATCGACACGTTCGACAAAAGTCCCGCCAAGAACCACGGGCTCATCCTGTTCAGCGATGGTGGTGAGCCCGACAGTGAAATAGCCGCTTATGCCCAGCAGGCCGCGAAGAAAAACATCCTCGTTCTGACGGTGGGTGT
This sequence comes from uncultured Prosthecobacter sp., assembly GCA_937941745.1. Lineage (GTDB taxonomy): Bacteria > Verrucomicrobiota > Verrucomicrobiia > Verrucomicrobiales > Verrucomicrobiaceae > Prosthecobacter. Next base: position 3,505 of record CALDGV010000250.1, read on the forward strand.
TGGCACGGAGGGTGGGGCCTTGATCCCCGATCCCGATCCAGACCGCACCGGCGATTTCGTCCGCGACCAGGATGGCAATGTGGTGAAGACCAAGCTCGAGCCTGCGCCGCTCCAGCAGATTGCCACCATCACTCGTGGCCGTTACCTGAGGCTCGGCTCTCAGGGGCTCGCTGCCGACGTGGTGCGCAGCCTCGTGTCCAGCCTCCAGGCCCAGACCAACGCTGCTCGTGAAACCGTGCGGCCGATTGAGCGTTTTTACTGGCCGTTGTCCATAGGTGTACTGCTGCTTTTCACCGCCTGGATCATCCGCCCCACCTCACGCATGAAAACAACCGCCCCAGCCTTTGCCCTTGTCCTGGCTTCCTCGCTGCTGCCTGCGGAAGCCGGTGCTGTTTCAAACCAGAAGCCTGAGCCTGCAGCGGCTCACGAGGCCTACAAGCATGGTGAATTTGATCATGCGGTGAAGCTTTACGAAGAGCTTTTGAAGGAGTCTCCATCAGGTCGTGAGAAGCCCCTTTATGCCTTTGGGCTTGGCGCGGCGGCTCATCAGATGAAGGATTATGACCGCGCTGTCGGCGGTTTCAGCCAGGCTCTGGAAAGCCCGGACAGCGGTATTCAGCAGCAAGCTCATCGAGGGCTGGCCCACAGCCTCTACGATCAGGGGGATAAGGCGCTGGCGAAGCAGCCGAAGTTCACGGTCAAAGCCTGGCGTGACAGCGTGAAACACTTCAATGCCGCCCTGACCCTGGATCCCGACAACAAAGAGGTCAAAGAGAACCGTGATTTCGTGCAGAAGCGCCTGGATGAGCTTCAGGAACAGATGAACCAGCAGCAACAGCAGGGTGGTAAAGGCCAGAAGGGTGACAAAAAGAAGGGTCAAAAGGGCGAGAAAGGCCAGAAGGGGGAAAATGGCGAGCCTCAGGAAGGTGAAAACGGCGATGAGGAAGGGGAGGGCAACGAGGACAAGTCACGCAAGGAAAGCCTGGGCAAGAAGGACGGCGAGGAAGAAGGCCAGGGTGGCAAGAAAGAGCATGAAAAAGAAGGCCAGCTCCAGGCTGGAGAGCAGGGGAAGCAGGAAAGTCCTGAAGCCCGCGAGGCACGTGAGCGCCGTGAGGCTGAGATGGCCGAGAACCAGGAAAATGAAGCTACGGGTTTCAGCCGCAATGAAGCCCGGTCCTTTCTCCGCACCTACGCTGACGACCAGAAAAAGGCCATGATTGTCCGGCCTCGGGATGAACCGGTGCGCGGCAAGGATTGGTGATGACTCCCAACACACAACTTTGATGACAAAAACCTCTCTGATTCCCCATCTCCGTCACGGACAGCGTCCGTTCTTCGGTCTGCTGGCGTTCAGCTTTCTGATGGCCCTCATGGGATGGATGCAGCCGTCATCCGCAAGTGCGGCCGCTTCCGTGCGCGCCTATGTGCAGCCAGCCACCGCACGTCCAAACCAGATCGTCAATTACGTGATCACTGTTCAGGACGGCCAGGTGAACAGCATGCCAAACCTGCGTTTTCCGCTGCAAATCGGGCAGACCAGCGGAGTCAGCACCTCGCAGCAGATCCAGATCGTGAACAACCGCCAGACAGTCTCCATTCAACTGTCCTGGGGCATCACAGCGACCGAGCCCGGCGAGTTTGTCATCCCTCCGCAGACGATCGTGGTGGATGGGCAGCCCATGACCAGCAATGAGGTCAAACTGACGGTCGAAAATGGTGGCGGCAGTTTGCCCCAGAACGGGCAGGCTCAGACCCAGGACGATGCCAACCAGCCCATCCTCCAAATCGAACTGGGCAAGAAGGAGATCTACCAGGGCGAGGTGGTGCCTGTGAATGTCAGCCTCTATGTGCCGCGTCAGGTCCAGTTGCGCCGCCTTGGATTGATTGAGATGGAGAAAAGTGACTTCGCCATCGCCCGCTTCCCGCAGACCAATGAGCAGACCAGCACCGTCATTGATGGCATTGGCTACTATGTCCTGACCTTTCGCAGCACCCTTTCCTCCCTGCGCACAGGTGAAATGAAGGTGGGGCCGGCGAATCTCGAACTCCTCGTCGAAGTGCCGATGGAGGAGGGCAATCGCCGAGGCATGTTCCCGCCTGGTTTTGGCCAGAATTTTCCGCCCGGATTCTTTCCGGGCATGTCAGAGCCTCGCAAGTTGGAAGTCAAAAGCCAGCAGGTAACTCTGAAAGTGCTGCCGCTGCCCTCCGAAGGCAAGCCTGCCAACTTCAGTGGCGCGGTTGGTGAGTTCCAGATGACGGCGACAGCTTCCCCCACAGATCTCACGGTAGGTGACCCTGTCTCGGTGGAGATTGCCGTGTCTGGGGCGGGCAATTTTGATGCCCTCAACACTCCTGCCCTGGCCTCATCAGGCGGTTGGAAGACTTATCCTGCCAAGCGCTATGTCATCGAAGGTCAGATGGACCAGAACCAGACGCCGACTCTCGAGAGGAAGATCGGCTACACCCAGGTGCTCGTTCCTGAGGCAGTTCATCAAAGCCTGCCTTCCTTCGAGCTGAACTATTTCAGCCCTTCCCAAAAGAAATATGTCGTCCTTCGCACGGAGCCCA
>CALDGV010000251.1 GCA_937941745.1 uncultured Prosthecobacter sp.
CTTGGCCGCCGAGGTGCCCGTGGTTTCCACGCATGTGGGGGCAGAAGGACTGGCCCTGGAAAATGGTCGTCACATTCTCCTGGCTGACCAACCCGCCGAATTTGCCGAGGCAGTGCTTCAGCTTCTGGGAAATCCGGACAAAGGCCGCCAGATCGCAGCCTGCGCCAGGACAGAGGTGGCAGAAAAAAACTCCTGGAGGAGTGCCGCCGCTGTCTTGGAAAAACACCTTGAGCAGATGATTGATGGCTGCTCGTCCTGAACATGGAATTTCTCGCCCATCTGCTCCTGATCACCGGTTTCGCCGGGATTCTTCACAGCTATGTGACGTATCCTCTGTTTTGGCAGGTGTTCCGCCGGTCAAAACCTGCTCAAACAATGGGAAACGCGAGGGGGACCCCCCTCAAAAAAGTGTCCGTGGTCGTCGCGGCTCACAATGAGGAGTCCCACATCGAAAGGCGGGTGCAAAACTTGCTCGGTTGTGACTACCCTCGTGATCTGATAGAAATCATCATCGCGTCAGACGGCTCGGCAGATCGCACAGCAAGCCTGGTGAGGGGGCTGACATCCGCGACCACGAGCCTGCGGCTGCTGGATTACCCCGTCAGACGCGGCAAGGTAAGCGTGCTCAATGACGCCTGCCAGGAGGCCACAGGGGATGTCCTGGTGTTCAGCGACGCTAACGTGGACTTTCATCCTCAGGCTATTCGAGAACTGGTGCATGCGCTTGACGCTCCAGGCGTCGGGTGTGTCTGCGGCAGGCTCATCTTCAGGGTGAAGAAAGGGGCGGCGCACGAGGAGTCTGAGGGACTCTACTGGGCCTTGGAGACATGGCTGAAGCGTCACGAGGGTGATGCCGGCTGTTTGTTAGGAGCCAACGGGGCCATCTACGCCATGCCGCGCCAATTATGGGAGTCCTGTCCGCCGGACACGATCATCGATGATTTTTTCATCCCCATGCGACTGATGATGAAAGGGTGGAAGACCATTTACGCTCCTGCCGCCATCGCGGAGGAAGACCTGCCACCGAAGGCTGCGGATGAATTTGGACGCCGCATTAGAATCGGAGCGGGCAATTTCCAGGCGCTTACTCGCTGCCTGCCCATGTTGAGCCCGTACATGGGGCTGGCCGCCTGGGCGTTCTTCTCCCACAAGGTGCTGCGCTGGCTTGGGCCGTTTTTCATGATTTTCATTGCCGCAGGAACGCTGCTGTGGCTTCTGGTCGGCAGTCCCATGGCTTTGCCTCTGCTCTTCGGCCAGGCTGTTTTCTATGCCGCCGCGTGGGCTGGGTGGAGGTGGCCCTCCATCAGCGGACCGGTGAGGAAGATCACCGGAACCGCCCACCACTTCACCGCCATGAACATTGCCCTGCTTCTGGGCTTTTCCCGCTGGCTGAAGGGTTCGCAAAAAGCAGCGTGGAATCGAACTCAAAGAAACTGAATCATGATCAAAGCCGCTGACAAATGGTTCCCAGGCTATCTGGCCTGGCTGCGAAAAAGGCCCCGCCAGCCGGTCACGGATTTGGTGCTCACGGTTTGCGATCACTTCGAGCCTTTTCATCACACAGACAAACAAGGGGCGCTGGCACGAATGCACCACTGGCAGTCCCGCCTCCCGGAGGTGATCGCCGGCCAGGAGGACGCCGATGGATGCCTCCCCAGACACACCTACTTTTATCCCATTGAGCAGTATGACCGCGAGGTCATCGACGAGCTGGAGAAACTGGCCCGAATCACCGGCAACGAGGTCGAAGTTCACCTGCATCACCAAGGTGAAACACCGGAACAGTTGCGTGATGTGGTTGAAGAAGGATTGGCGAATTTCAAAAAACACGGCTTTCTACCCCGGGACAGCCACGGGCTGCACCGCTTTGCCTTCATTCATGGCAACTGGGCGCTGGATGACGCAAACCTGGACGGTCGAGGCTGCGGCGTCCGGGGTGAGCTGGAACTTTTGCGACGTGCGGGCTGCTATGCCGACCTGACCATGCCCTCAGCCCCGCATCCGACCCAGTGCCGCATGGTGAACCAAGTGTATTACGCGCAAAGCCACCTTCATGGCCGGTCCCATGACCGTGGCATAGCCCTAAGCGCCGAGAAGAAAACGCGACGTGACGATCCGGACCATCTGCTTCTCATCCAGGGGCCGCTAGGCATTGACTTGGGCAACCGCAAATGGGGAATGATTCCGCGCATCGAAAACGGAGACCTGACCAACAACAATCCTCCGTCAGTGCGTCGTGCCAAAGTCTGGCTCTCCCTGGCCCCACGTGTTCAAGGCCGCGCCGAATGGGCCTTCGTCAAACTGCACACTCATGGCGCCCTGGAGCGCAACCAAAGTGTCCTGCTCACACCACAGGCGCGACAATACCACCAAGCGCTGCGGACTTATGCCCATGAGGCGGGAATCCGCCTGCACTATGCGAGCGCCCGAGAGATGACAAACATCCTGCATGCCGCTGAAGATGGCAAAAGCGGTGACGCCGGACTCTGGCGCGACTACATTTACCAACGGCCGGATT
>CALDGV010000252.1 GCA_937941745.1 uncultured Prosthecobacter sp.
GGTCTGGCTGCTGGCCCTGGCGCTTCACTTCCCCGGCTCCGCCTTCCCCATGGTCGCCGGGCTGATCGCCCTTTGCGGCTGGCTGCTCACGCACATTCCGGACGAGTTCATGCCTCGCGAAGACCGCGGCTCCTTCTTTGTCACCGTCACCTCACCTCCGGGCACCACCTTTGCCAGCAGCATGGAGACCCTGGACCGGCTGACGGACAAGGTGATGTTCCTCGTCGAGGAGACGAAGGAGGCCACGCGGGTGAACTCGCGCGCACCGCGCACCTTCGGCTCCACCGCCGACTTCAACGACTCCATCGCCGTGGTCACCCTGACACCCTTCGGCACGCGGCGGGATGGCTTTGCGATCATGGAGGATGTCCGCAAAAAAACCGCCGACATGACGGACGGCAAGGTTTCCGTGATCATGCGTCAGGCGATCCTGCGCGGGCTGAACAAGCCGCTGGAGATCGTGGTGAGCGGACCCACCTTTGAAGAGCTGGCGCAATGGCGCGACATCATCCTCGCCAAGGGCCGGGCGAACCCGAACCTCGTCGGTTTCGACTGCGACTACCGGGACACCAAGCCGCAGCTGCGCATCGCCATCGACCAGGCACGCGCCGCCGACCTCGGCGTCTCCACCGCAGACATCGGCCTCACCCTGGAAACCATGCTCGGCGGCCGGCGCGCCACCACCTTCATCTACCAGGGGGAAGAGTACGACGTGATGATGGAGGGCAGCTATGAGGACAAGCGCACGCCGGTGGATCTGAACAACCTCTTTGTCCGCAGCGAGCGCACGAAGAAGCTCATCCCGCTCTCCAACCTCGTGAAGATGGAGGAATTCGCCGACAGCGGCACCCTGAACCGCTACAACCGCATGCGAAGCATCACCTTCGATGCAGAGCTGGTTTCCGGCTACAGCCTGGGTGAGGCCGTGACCTACATGGAGGAGCTGATCCGCGAAAACCTGCCCAGCAGCGCTGTGATCGGCTACAAGGGCAACTCCCTGAAGCTGAAGCAGAACCAGGGCAGCATCGGCATGATATTCGCGCTGGCGCTGCTGATTTCCTTCCTGGTGCTGGCGGCGCAGTTTGAGAGCTTCGTGCATCCCCTGACCATCATGCTCACCGTGCCGATGGCCGTCGCAGGAGCTCTGGTGGGCCTGCTGGTGATGGGCATGAACCAGAGCATCCACAGCCAGATCGGCCTCATCATGCTCATCGGCCTCGCGGCCAAGAACGGCATCCTCATTGTGGAGTTCATCAACCAGCTGCGGGATGAGGGCGTGCCCTTCCATGAAGCCGTGCTGCGGGGAAGCGAGCAGCGCCTGCGACCGATTGTGATGACCTCGCTGGCCACAGTGATGGGCGCGCTGCCGCTCATGCTCGGCGGTGGAGCCGGCTTTGAAACCCGCCGCGTCGTCGGTGTCGTGATCGTTTTTGGCGTCAGCATCTCCACGCTCGTGACGCTGGTGCTCGTGCCCATGATGTATGCGCTGATCGCACGCCGGACGGGCTCGCCGATGGACATGACACGCCGGCTGGAAGCCGAGCTGGAACAGGCCAAAGCTGAATGACGAACCTCAAAACACGCCCCCACCTGCGAAGCCTGCGCTTCGGCCTGTTGACCACTTCCCTGGCCCTGCTGAGCAGCTGCAACCTTGCACCCAAGTATCTGGCTCCCAGCCTGGACCTGCCTACGGAGTTCAAGACCGAAGGCCCCTGGCGGACGGCGAAGCCCGCGGATGGCGAAGCCCGGGGAGACTGGTGGCGCTACTTTGCCGACGCCAAGCTCGGCGAACTCATGCGCGAGGCCGAAACCGCCAGCCCAACACTGGAAATGGCGCGCCAGCGTGTGCTCGAAGCCCGGGCCCAGGCCCGGGCCGACAAAGCAGGGCTCTTCCCCTTCGCCACCCTGCGCAACAGCGCCCAGCGCGACCGGACCACGGGCACGATGGCCTTTCAGTTTGCCGGAGGCCGCACCCGCACCACCCTGCTGAACACCCTGGACCTCCAGTACGAACTCGATTTCTGGGGCCGGAACCGCAACCTCGGCAGGGCGGGCAATGCCCGTGCGGAGGCTGCCGATGCGGATCTGCAAAGCGCCCGGCTTGGCCTGATGAGCGAGCTGGCGATGAACTACTACGCCCTGCGCGTGCAGGATGCCCAGATCGCCCTCCTCAGACGCACCGTTTCCGTGCGCCAGCGTACGGCTGAAATGGCGAAAAAGCGCTTCACCCAGGGTGACATCGCTCAGATCGACGTGGCGCAGGCCGAAACCGACCTCGCGGAGACCCAGGCAGAAGCCATCGGGCTGGAGCGGACCCGGGCAGAATTGGAACATGCCATCGCCCTGCTGCTCGGCCGCATGACGGGACAGTTTAGCCTGCCCGCCGCGCCGCTTGGCGGCGCTCCCCCTGCCCTGCCGCGCAGTGTGCCCAGCAGCCTGCTGGAGCGCCGCCCGGACATCGCCTCAGCCGAGCGCGAGATGGCGGCCTTAAACGCCGAAATCGGCGTGGCGCGGGCCGCTTACTTCCCCACCGTGACCATCGGCCTGCGCGGAGGCACCCAGACGAGCTTTTATGAACTGGTGGACAACCGCAGCAGCCACATCTGGGGCCTCGGACCTGCGGCCGTGGAGTGGCCGCTGCTGCGGGGAGGTCGCGTGAAGGCCAATCATGAGGTGTCAAAGGCACGCTACGAGCAGTCCGCTGCGAGCTACCGGCAGACCGTGCTCACCGCGATGCGGGAAACCGAGGATGCCCTGAGCGGCCTTGAGGTGCTGCACCGCCAGTCTGCGGCCCAAGACAGCACCGTGGCCGCTGCCACGAGAGCCCTCGACCTAGCCCAAAAGCGCTACGATTCAGGCCTCGTGGCCTACTACGAAGTTCTCGATGCCCAAAGAACGCTGCTGCGTGCGGAACGCGAATCCACCCGGCTGAAAGGCGAACTCTACCTGGCGACCGTGATGCTTGTGAAGGCGCTCGGCGGCGGGTGGTGAGCCTCAGGCCCTGACCAGAGCGGGCTCGGGATACTCAAAGGTCCGGCCCTCGAAGTTGCGGATGAGCGTGCGCTGCTCATCACGCAGCAGGACGTAGTCGGGATTGACAGGCACTTTGCCGCCGCCGCCAGGAGCATCGATGACAAACTGAGGCACGGCGTAGCCGGTGGTATGGCCGCGAAGCTGCCCGATGATCTCCACCCCTGTGCTGACGCTGGCGCGAAGGTGCGATGACCCTTGGATGAGGTCGCACTGGTAGAGGTAGTAAGGCCTCACTCGGCACATGAGCAGCTTCTGAACGAGGCTTTTCATCACCTCCGCATCATCATTCACTCCCCGAAGAAGCACGCTCTGATTGCCCAGCGGGACACCATGGTTGGCCAGGCGCTCCAAGCCGGCCCTGACTTCGGAGGTCAGCTCACGCGGGTGATTCGTGTGCACGCTCATCCACAACGGATGATACTTCGCCAGCATCTGGCAGAGCTCTGGCGTGATGCGCTGGGGCAGGAAGATCGGCACGCGGCTGCCGATGCGGACAAATTCGATGTGCGGAATGCTGCGCAGTCGCTTCAGGATGCCCTCCAGCTTGGCATCGCTGAAAAGCAGTGGATCACCACCGCTGAGCAGCACGTCGCGGACCTCTTCGTGCCTTTCCAGATAGCGGAAGGCGGCCTCGTAATCGGTGTGCAGTTCCTGCTCACCCACACCACTGACCACGCGGCTGCGAGTGCAGTAGCGGCAGTAGGAGGCACAGCGGTCCGTGACAAGGAAGAGAACGCGGTCGGGGTAGCGGTGCACCAGGCCGGGCACGGGCATGCGGCCGTCTTCACCACAGGGATCGGCCATTTCATCCGGATCTTCCCAGGTCTCCTCGATCCTTGGAATGACCTGCCTGCGGATGGGGCAGTCAGGATCCACGGGATCTATCAGATTGAAGTAATGAGGTGTGATGGCCATCGCCAGCTTGTTGCCGCTCAACAGCACCCCCGCACGCTCTTCTTCCGAGAGCACGAGGTGCTCCTCAAGCTGTGCCAGGGTGGTGATGCGGTTGCGGAGCTGCCAGGAGGCATGATTCCACTCCTCAGGAGAGACATTCTTGTCTTTCCAATAGCCCGGGGCATGAGAAATGAACTCTTTCTCCGGGAGCAATGAGGGCGGCGTGCGCATGAACGGGGGGATGGCGGGAGGGAGGATTACGCGTGGAGTTTTCCTGGTGTCAAAGTTTTTGCGAGTTCGTCTCAGACCAGTTCCAGCCGCAAGGGCAGCACCCAGGCCTGCTGCCGCCAGCCCACAGCGATAGATTTCCAAATCCAGAAACGTTTCTGGATTTGGAAATGATCAAAGAAGCCGCCATCCCCCTCACTGACGACACCCTCGCGCCCGGCACGGAGCGCACGCTGGCCATCCTCGAACTCCTCGGCCGTCATCGCTCCGGGCTGAGCCTCACCGAGATCGCCCGCGAGCTCGATTTGCCCGTGAATTCGGTCTTTCGCATCACCGGCACGCTGCACAATCGCGGCTACCTCCAGCGCCGCGAGG
>CALDGV010000253.1 GCA_937941745.1 uncultured Prosthecobacter sp.
TGACGGCGAACTTCTTCTTGTCGGCATAGTTGCCGGGATTCACGCGGACTTTTTCCACCCACTTCACCGCCTCCATGGCTGCATCGGGCTTGAAGTGAATGTCTGCCACCAGCGGCACGTTGCAGCCGGCGGCACGGATGCCGTCGCGGATGTGCTGGAGGTTTTCTGCGATGACGCGTGTCTGGGCTGTGACGCGGACGATCTCGCAGCCTGCTGCAGCCAGTTCCAGCGCCTCCTTCACGCAGGATTCGGCATCCCGTGTGTCGCTGGTGAGCATGGACTGCACCCGGATCGGATTGCTGCCGCCGATGCCGACATGGCCAACCTGGCAGACGCGGGTTTCGCGGCGCTGGTAATGGTAAAGATCGGGGCAGTAGCGAAGGGCTTGGCGGGAGGTCATCGGCGGGCCGCTATGAAACCCGGACGCTCCCGCTGTGCAATCGCGAAGGCAGTTACTTCGCGGCCTCGCGCTTGTCCTTGGGCAGCCACTGGAACTCGCTCACCCCATCTTTTTTGCTGCTGCCTCCGCCCAGGAAAATGTCTCCCGTATCCTTGAGAGTGACAAAAATGATGAAGCCGAAGAGCAGCAGCACGCAGGCGGTCTGGACGATTTCCAGGAAGCGCCCCTGGAGCGGGCGGCGGCGGATGGCCTCGCCAATGGCCATGGTGATGTGACCTCCATCCAGCACCGGGAAGGGCAGGAGGTTCATCATGGCCAGGTTCACGTTCAGCACGACGCTGAACCAGAGCACCTGGAGCAGGGCGGCAGGATCCTGCAGCAGGTTGTAATACACCCGCCCAATACCCACAGGGCCGCTCATGTGGGCCGGGCTGATGTCTGAATTCGAATAGACCAGCTTCTGCACCATGCTGACGAGTGATTTGGCTGCACCGGAGACCTGCTCCCAGACGCCTGGGTAGGCGAGTTTTCTTTCACCTGTGGCGTGCCAGACGATGCCGACCATGGGGTCCTTCCAGTCAGCGGGATGCTTGTCTGGTAGGCGAGGGGTCAGGGTGGCAGTGCTCTCAGCACCTTTGCGGAGGAGGGTGAGCTGGATGGCCTGGCCGTTCCGGGTCTTGATGTATTCGGAAAGCTGCAGGCGGTGGAGGATGGGCTGGCCATCAGCCTTCAGCAGCTGGTCCTGGGGCTGCAAGCCGGCATCAGCAGCCGGGCTGTGTGGCTGCACGGCACCCACCATCGGTGTTTCCTTGCCCATGATGCCCACTTCACGAAGCGGCGGGCGCTTGAAGACGGCATCCACACCCTTGGAAACCCAGGACTTGCTCTTCTCTGCGGCATCTTCCTCCCACTCAGGATTCACGGCAATGGTCGGGATTGCCTTGCCGCCACGTTCGACATCGAACTGGATGGTCTTGCCCTCGCTGGAGATCACGTTCCACCGGACGGTGTCCGTGGTCATGCCCTCGAAGCGATGTATTTCGTTGCCATCAATGCGCAGGATTTTATCCCCGGCCTGGAGGCCTGCCTTGGCCGCCGGGCTGTCTTTGGCAACATAGCCGATGGTGGTGGTGACAAAGGACTCTGTCTGGGGCTTGCCAAGCCAACTCACCAGCACGGCAAAGGCGCAGGCCAGCAGGAAGCTGAAGAGCGGTCCGGCGAAGGCCACGATGATCTTGTCCATCGGGGTGATCGGCGGCAGCGGCTCCGTGCTGGTGCTCTCGCCTTCGATGGCATCCATCGGAGCCATCTGCGGCAGCTTCACAAAGCCGCCTGCGGGGATGCTCCCAAGGCCGTATTCGACGCCGTTGATGGTCTTCTTCCAAAGCGGCTTTCCAAACCAGATGTAGAAGGCCTCCACCCGGAGTCCGCGCCAGCGGGCGGCCAGGAAATGACCCCATTCATGCACGAGGATCATCAGATTGAAGACGAGCAGCACCTCAACGATCAGGACGAGGATGCGCAAAACTTCGCCTACGGGGCCGAGAGAAGAGAGCCAGGACATGCAGAAAACAGAAAATCGGTTGGGGGGAGGCGCGGGGGCGCCGAAAGGAGGCGAACGCTACCATCCTGCCTCGCTTCGGCAATCAGGGAGACAAAAAACTGACACCCTTCCCGCCTAACGGCCTCTGGCCAGCCAGACTCCAAGCACGGCCACCGCCATGCCCAAGAGGGACAATCCCGTCAGGGTTTCACCAAAAATAGCCCAGGCCATCAGCGCCGTTACCGCAGGTACAGTGTAAAAGAGGCTGGCCACATTCACCGCCGTGCCTGCGCGGATCAGGTGGTTCAGCAGGCTGATTGCGCCAATGGAGAGCACCAGGGCCACCCAAAGCAGTGCAAAGACAAACTGACCGCTCCATTCAACGCGCAGTGTCTCCGTGTAAAACGCCAGACCGGCGGTCACAACCAGGCTGGCCGCATATTGCACCACGGTGCTCGTGCGCAGGTCGAAAGCCGGGCAGTATCGTTTTTGCCACATCGTGCCCATGGTGATGCCGACCAGCGAGGCAATGGCGGGCACCGTCATCCCGAAAGTCAGGCCGCTGCCGGTTTTATGAGCGACAACGAGAACCGTGCCAACAAAACCCAGCACAAGACCGGCCCACTGGCGTGGCAGCACGCGTTCACCGAGTGTCATGCCTGCGAACGCTGCCGTGAACAACGGCTGCATCGAGACGATCAGGCTCAGGATGCCGGCAGGCAGCCCCAGCTTGAGGGACCACACGCATCCGCTCAGATAAACGGCATGAATCAGCAGGCCCGCGATCGCGACATGCATCAACTGCCCTTTTCCCTGCGGCCATGGTGCCTTGGAAACAAGGGCGATCGGCACTAGAATGGCCAGCACGATGCAGTAACGCATCGTCAGAAAGGTGAAAGGCTCCGCATACGGCACGCCGAGCTTCGAACCAATGAATCCGCTGCTCCAGAGCAGCACGAACAGCCACGGAATGGCAGTGGTCCATCGGGTCGCGCGGGCTTCAGTGCTCATCAAAAGGTGTTTTGGACCACCACTTGATCATAAGAAAGCTGTCCAGGCTTCGGCCAGGCGGGCTGGGTGCCTTTGCCAATGGCGACCATGAAGGAAATGACGTGATCCTCAGGGAGTTTGATGATCTTGGCGACCGCATCAAAGTCGAAGCCGTCCATCGGGCAGGAATCATAGCCCAGGGCCTTGGCGGCGAGCATCAGGGTCATTCCGGCCATGCCGCACGAACGCATGCATTCGTCGCGCTGCACCTGCTCCCGGCCTTCATAGTATTGGCCGATGGCAGGCACGAGGATGTCCTGCACGGCCTGTGGAGCATTTTTCCAGTAGCGCGGAGCATCTTTTTTCCAGGCACCCTTGTCGGCGCAAAGAACAACCAGCAGTGATGCATCGGTGACCTGGGCCTGATCCCAGGCCACGGCACGGATCTGCTTTCGGATCTCCGAATCTGAAACGATCACAAAGCGCCAGTGCTGGATGTTGAAGGCCGTGGGTGCCTGCATCGCCGTGGTGATCAGAGTGCGAATTTCATCCTCCGTCATGCGGTGGGAGGGGTCGTAATGCTTGATGGCGCGGCGGGCGTGGATGGCATCGAGGGTGTTCATGGAGGGATTTGGTATTTAAGCGTTGGATTGCGTTTCGTTGAGCAGGGCCTTCAGATCAAGCGGCTCAGCCGTCATCTGAAGCTCTCCGTTGGCGTCGCGGGGCCATTCGGCGGGATCGCGGTCGATGTAGAGTTCGAGGCCGTTGCCGTCGGGGTCGCTGAGGTAGAGTGCCTCGCTGACGCCGTGATCAGCAGCGCCTTCGAGAGGGATGTTGTGTTCAATGAGACGTCGCAAAGCATCGGCGAGAGCTTTGCGATCGGGATAGAGGATGGCCACGTGATACAGGCCGGTGCTGCCGCGAGGCGGTGGCTTGCCGCCGCGGCTTTCCCAGGTGTTCAGGCCGATGTGATGATGATAACCACCCGCGGAGACAAAGGCCGCGCCTGGCCCGTAACGCTGCGTGACCTGAAAGCCGAGCACGCCGCAGTAAAAGGCGAGAGAGCGCTCGAGATCGGCCACCTTCAGGTGAACGTGGCCGATGCGGACGCCGGGATGGATGGGCGTGCTCACGACATCGCGGGGTAGTCGGTATAGCCCGCAGGGCCGGGCGTGTAGAAGGTCGCGGGATTGGGCGCATTGAGCGGTGCCTTCGCGGCGATGCGGGCAGGCAGATCCGGATTGGCGAGGAAGCTGGTGCCAAAGGCGACGGCATCGAGCCTGCCCTCGGTGATGGCCTGCTCGGCTTCATCGGCGGTGTAGCCCATGTTGCTGATGAGCGTGCCTTTGAAGTGCTGGCGGGCAGGCGTGATGACATCGCCCTGCTGCGCCTGGAAGAAATCGGCACGCATCATGTGCAGGTAGGCGATGCCACGCTGGCTGCA
>CALDGV010000254.1 GCA_937941745.1 uncultured Prosthecobacter sp.
ATCGCCGGGGATGCTTGGGAGGGGGTTGGGGTTGTGAGGGGCGATGAGAAGGGCCAGGGGGGGGGGGGGGGGGGGTGGGGAAAGGTGGGCTGCCTGGAAAGGGCGCGCCATCTATAGGGGCGGCCTTCCGAGCGTCAAGCGGCCTGCATGGGCTGGGCAGCGAAAGATGCTCTGATGCCGGTGAGCGGCCTCATTTCTCGATTTTGATCTTGGGCACCTGGTTGCCCAGCTTGCTCATCAAGTCGGAGAAAAGGTTGCCGCCTTCTGTTTCCTTGTAGTGGCGCATGAACATGCCAGTGGCGAAGGCCGCGAAAAACAGGCCGATCACGATCAAGGCCGTGAGGCAGCCGCTCTCCGAGGTGTCCGGATAACCCGAAACACGGCGCACTGCGCGCGGCTTGGCGGGCGGCGGGGAGCTGCGGCGGGCGACTGTCGGTGCCTGGGGGATGGCGGGCGGTGGCACCAGAGGCTCAGGAATGGCGGTGAATTCGGGGGCGGCGGCCGGCTCCGCAGTCGGTTCGCCTTCGTAGTAAATGGCCTGGATGTCGCCAAAGCCAACGCGGTCACCGTTCTGGAGCTTGGCTTCCTCAATGTTTACACCGTTCACCCGAGTGCCGTTGCTGGACTGCTGGTCGATGACGAGGCAGTCATCGTCCTGAAGCTCGATCACGGCGTGATGGCCGGAGACTGAGGGGCAGTCGAGCACGATGATGCTGTCCGGATGCCGCCCGACGGTCGTCGTGCCAGGCTCGAGCGTGTGAGTCATCGACGTGCTATCATCCAAGTAGAAGACGAGCGTGGCCATAGGTCTGGGGGGTTCGGGCAGGGAGCCGCTTTTCCTCATTTGCGCCTAGTTCGTTGCCTTGCAATATCTATGTTCGCATCCCCGGCATCTTTGCGTAAGTACCTCATCATGCTCGCCAACCCGCTTTTTCCGCTCTGCAGACGCATTTTGTGCCTCTTCCTGCTCAGCATGGCGTGCACGGATGTCCTTGCGGGAGCACGTGAGGAGGCCGAGGAGGCTGCACAGGCCCTGGCGAGAGATCAGGAAAAGCTGGGCGGCTACAGCTTCCGTGCCGAGGCCTGGGTGGGTGACCTGAGCAAGGAAATTGGCAAGGCTGTGAAAATGCAGCTCTTCAAAGGTCACGAGTACTGCATCGGCGTGGCCGTGCCGCGGAAGTCGGGTGTCCGGGTGACGGGCGCGGTGCTGGATTTTTCCGGGCAGCCAGTGGGCGAGATTCAGCCGGTGCTGGATGGCTGGGGCTTCCTGCTCTTTTTCAAGCCGAAGCGGACCGGTGTCTATGTGGTCACCATCCGCGAGGAGGAGGGTGGCAAGATGAAGAACACGGCCTGTGCCGTCATCACCGGCTACAAATAAGGTCCGGCCGCGAAGTCGCCGCATCTGGCCTTTGCCAAAGGCGGAGGGCGCTGCATAACTGCGGCCCTTTCCCATCCCATGCTCGATCTCACAGGCAAGACCATCACGCTGCTCAAAGGCGGCCCCGGCAGCGAACGTACTGTTTCCCTGAAAACCGCGGAGAGTGTGGCTGAAGCCCTGCGCAGCCTGGGCGTGAACGTGGTGGAGGTGGATGTCTCTGGTCCGGATTTTGAAGTGCCGGAGGACACCTTCATCGCGATGAACCTCATTCACGGCACTTTTGGTGAGGATGGTCAACTCCAGGCGCTGTTGGAGCAGCGCGGCATCCGTTACACCGGCGCGGGAGTGGTCAGCAGCCGGGTGTGTTTCGACAAGGCGCTGAGCAAGGAAAAGTTCATCGCTGCCGGCGTGCCGACGCCGAGGTCGCAAAACTATGTGCTCGACGGGCCAGAACCGCTGTCCATCGGCCTGCCTCTGGTCTCCAAGCCGCCGAGGGAAGGCTCCAGCGTGGGGGTCAGCATCTGCCGGACGGAGGAGGACTTGGCCAAGGCCTTGGTGGAAGCCCGCAAGTTTGGTAGCAGCACGCTGGTGGAGGATTTCATCGAGGGGAAGGAGCTCACCATCGGCATTCTTGGGGATCAGGTCCTGCCCATCATCCACATTGAGCCGGTCGAAGGCTTCTACGACATCAACAACAAGTATCCCTGGATGAACGGCACGGGCAAAACGCTCTACCACTGCCCGGCTGAACTGGATGAAGAAACCACTCGCCGCGTGCAGGAAGCCGCCATGGCTGCCTTCAAGAGCTGCGGCACCGAGGTTTACGGCCGCGTGGATGTCATGCTGCGCAGCAGCGACAACGCGCCCTTTGTGCTGGAGATCAACACCATCCCCGGCATGACCAGCAGCAGCCTGCTGCCCAAGGCCGCCCGTGCCGTCGGCATCGAGTTTCCGGAACTCTGCGCCCGCATCATCGAACTTTCCCTCGCTGCCC
>CALDGV010000255.1 GCA_937941745.1 uncultured Prosthecobacter sp.
TCCTACCCCCGTGCCCCAGCCCGGAGGGCGAGCCCGGTTGATGGTCAGGGCTATCTAAAAATATACTCAATATGGTTTTTATATTGAGTTGTTCTTATATTTCAGGTAATTTGGCGGGAATTCTTCGAATACCGCCATGAATGCCTCTCGCCTACCGACCGGACTGCTGGGGACCCTCGCTCTTCTGGCCTCGCTGACCTCCTGTGCGCTTCCCGAGGGCGGGCTCTCCGACGTCAAGAAGCCCTCCGTGCAGGGGGCACCCCTCCAGCCCGGGGTTCGCTATGAGGTGAGGAAGGCGCTCGCTGCCGGGGTTCCCTTCAAGCCGCAGGAGCTGAATCGTTACTATTTTGTGCTGGAGGCTCCCCATCCTCCCCTGATGGCGGCGGCGAA
The DNA here is from genome assembly GCA_937941745.1 of uncultured Prosthecobacter sp. Classification (GTDB taxonomy): domain Bacteria; phylum Verrucomicrobiota; class Verrucomicrobiia; order Verrucomicrobiales; family Verrucomicrobiaceae; genus Prosthecobacter. The sequence goes on from CALDGV010000255.1 coordinate 391, forward strand.
CAGCCCGGGCAGGCACCTGAAGGTGCGCACCACGGCCTACTGCCATGATGAGGCGGATCACCTGGCCTACGGCGCCCGCAACGCCATCGGCACCCCCCTCCAGTTCGGGCGCATTCGCAGTGCGGCGGCGGACTGGTCGCGCTACCCGGTCGGCACCCTGTTCCGGATCGCCGGGCAGCCCGGGGTCACCTACGTGGTGGACGACTACGGCAGCGCGCTGGTGGGCACCGGCACGATCGACATTTACAAGCCGACCCGCAGCCTGATGGATGCCTGGGGCGTCCGGCATGTGGACATTGAGGTGCTGAAGTGGGGCTCCTATGAGCGCAGCATGGACATCATGCGCGACCGGATGAGGTGGCCGCATGTGCGCCAGATGATGCGCGGCATCCAGGAGCGCCTCTACCAGGTCCGCGCCGGTGATTTCCAGGCGCCGGTCACGGCTGCTTTGTGAGGCGGTGCACCTCTGGGCAGGCAGAGAATCCCGACGGCTGATTGACTTTCGCCCTCACCCAACGAAGTGCAGGGAGAAATAACCGCCTCCCTGAGCTCGCCATGAAAACAGTCGCCATCGTCGGCCGCCCGAATGTGGGTAAATCCGCCCTCTTCAACCGCCTCGCCGGCCTGAACATCTCCATCGTCCATGACATGGCCGGGGTCACCCGTGACCGCATCACAGCCGAGTGCCGCCGCGGGCCGCAGGTTTTCCAGATCATGGATACCGGCGGCATCGGCGCCAACACGGACGACGTGCTGACCGGACAGGTCCAGACGGAGGCGGAGATCGCCCTGGATGTGGCGGACCTGCTGCTCTTCGTAGTGGATGTGTTCGAGGGCGTGACGCCGATTGACCAGACGCTGACCGCCATGCTGCGCCGCGTGCGCAAGCCGGTGATCCTGGTCTGCAACAAGGCGGACTCTGAAAAACGCCGCCTGGGTTCCGGGGAGTTCTCGCGCCTGGGCTTCCAGGACATCGCGGAGGTCAGCGCCGTGCACGGCTACGGCATTGATGCCCTGGTGGACATGATTTCCGAGAAGCTGGAGCTCAAGGCCGCCACGGAAGAGGAGGAGGCCGAAGCCCTGGAACGCCGCCAGAGCCGCCCGCTGAAGCTGGCGATCGTTGGTCGTCCCAATGCCGGGAAGTCTTCCCTGGTGAATGCCATCCTGGGCCAGGACCGTGCCATTGTCAGCGAGGTCGCCGGCACCACGCGGGACAGCCTGGACCTGCACTGCACCTACAACGGCAAGCGCTACCAGCTCATCGACACCGCAGGCATCCGCCGCACCGCCAAGGTGGACACGGACGTGGAGATCTTTTCCGTCCAGCGGAGCATCCAGGCGGTGAAGCGTGCGGACATCTGCCTGCTGGTGGTGGACTGCGCGGACGGAGCCAAGATGCAGGACCGCAAGATTGCCCAGCTCATCTTGGAGGAGCGCAAGCCCTGCATCCTGGTGATGAACAAGTTTGACCTCTTCCACCCCACCGCCAAGCAGAAGGACCGGCTGGAAGAGCTGAAGGAGATGATGAGCCGGGAGTTCTTCTTCCTTCATTATGCGCCTCTGGTGGCCATCTCGGCCAAGGAGAAGGACAACATCGGCAAGCTCTTTGTGCAGATCGAAGCCGTGAGGAAGGGGGCGCAGAGCCGCATCGGCACGGGCGTGCTCAACCGCCTGCTGCACGAAGCCATCGAAAACACCCCTGGTCCTCTCGGCCGCAGCCGCTTTGCCTTCAAGCTGCTCTACGTGACCCAGGTGCACGACACGCATGAGGATGCCCAGGTTCCGGTGCCGCATTTCGTGCTCTTTGCCAACCGCGCCGCCAAGATGACGGAGGGCTACCTCAGGTTCTTGGAAAGCGTGATCCGCCAGGAATGGCCTGCCCCGGGCGTGCCGTTCCGCATGAGCGTGCGTGGCAAGCAGCCCAAGACCAAGCCCTGAGTTAACCAGGGGCTAGGTCATCGCTCTGCTGGGGCAGGTCACTATTTGAGGATTTGCCTGACATTGTCCTTCCAGGATTCTGAAAATTATATTACCCTTGCCGGACTTTACCCCCTCCGGCATGACCAAGTTCCTTTCCCTCTTTGGTGCCATCTGGCTGGCCTGCATCCTCAGCCAGGCGCAGGCCCAGACCTCCGGCGTTCTGCGGGAGGTCTGGACCAACCTCGAAGGCAGCACCGTGGCCGACCTGACCCTGGCGGAAAACTTTCCCGCCGCACCTGTGCTGCGCACGGTGGATGCCAGCTTCAGCACGCCGGTGAACTGGGCCGAACGCTACGGTGTGCGGATGCGTGCCTACCTGACGCCGGCGACCTCCGGCAGCTACACCTTCTACGTCAGCGGTGATGACAACTGCGAGCTCTGGCTGAGCACCAACGATTCTCCGGCGAACAAAGTGCGCATCGCCACCCTGTCCGGCTACACCAATCCGCAGCAGTGGACGAAGTTGAGTTCGCAGAAATCCGCCGAGATCGCGCTCGTGGCCGGCCAGCGCTACTACATCGAGGCGCTGATGAAGGAGGGCTACGGTGGAGACCACCTTTCCGTGGGCTGGGCGACCTCGCCGACAGGTGCGGTCAGCGTGATTCCAGGCTCGGTGTTGACTCCGTTTGAGGTGCCCGCGACCAATCCCTCGGGGGTGGTGGTGGAGGCGGGTCGGAACCAGACTCAGTTCGCGCCTAACTTTGTGGTCGATCTCCAGGCTCAGGCCTTGAATGTGGCGGACGGCAATGTCACGCCCTCCATCCAGTGGACGCAGGTCAGTGGCAAGGCGGCGCAGATCGGTTCGCCGACCCTGGCATCCACCAAAGTGACGCTGCCCAGTGCTGGAACCTATGTTTTCCGGGCCACGGGAAGCGTCGGCAGCACGGTGAGTTCGGATGAGGTGACGGTGACGATCTCCGCGCCGCTGGCTCCTGATGCGGGCCGTGCCTTGGCAGAATACTGGTTTGGCATCGGCGGCACGTCGGTGTCATCCATTTCCAGCAGCGTGCATTTTCCCAGGTATCCGCAGGCGCATCGAATGGTGACCTCGCTGACCTCGAATGCTTCGCTGGCAGATCAGTTTGGCGAGCGCACCCGCGGGTTCCTGCTGGTGCCAGTGACCGGCAGCTACCGCTTTTTCCTGTCAGCCAATGAGACTGCGGAGTTCCGTCTGAGCACGGATGATACTTCAGGCAATCTCGCCCTGCTCGCTTCGGTGACCCAGGCTGTCGGAGTCGGCAGTTTCGCGGCACAGAGCACGCAGGCCAGCGCGCCGGTGACCCTCACGGCGGGCCGGAAGTATGCCTTTGAGATCCTTCGGAAGGATGAATGGAGCAGTGATCACCTGAGCCTGATGTGGCAGCAGCCAGGGCAGGAGTTCATGAGCGAGATCACGGGCGAATTTCTCGCGCCGCCCGCAGATGCGGCCTCGGTGACGGCCTTTGCCCAGGAGTTCAAGCTCTCTCAAGACTACAATCTCTTCGCGGGTCGTGACACCACCCTTTACTGGCCGCGCAACACGCTGAACCTTTCCGGCTTCGAATCCCGCCGTATCTGGGGCAGCGATACACCCGCACGGCTCTGGACGATGGTCAGCGGGCCTGGTGCGGCGCTGTTCTCCACGGCGGACAAGGCTCAGACGCTGGTCACCTTTCCGAGAGTCGGCACCTACGTTCTTCGTTATGCCGTCACGACGACGAGCAACACCAGCACGGACGAGGTCACTGTGCGTGTGGTGAATGCCATCAATGCGAACGTCGGCAGCCTGACGAGGCAGGTCTGGTGGAACCGGAGCTTGAGCAGCATCGCTCAGTTGCGCGCGGATCCCTCTTTCCCCAACAATCCGGACTTTGCGGACACCATCCCGGATTTGCGGCAGGCGCAGAGCTGGGCGGACCGCTATGGCACCCGTGTCACCGGCATCCTGAACGTGCCTGCAGGCGGCATGGCGGATGTGAACTACACTTTTTATGTTTCTGGCGATGACGAGGCCGAGTTTTCCATCAGCACCGACGCAACGCCCGCCAACCTGCGCAAGGTGTGCTTCACCACGAATGCCACCAGCCCGGAGCAGTGGACCCGCGATGCCTCCCAGAAGTCTGCGCCCATCCCACTGAAGCCAGGTGGTCGCTACTTCATCGAACTGGTGCATAAAGAGATGTGGAGTGGCGATCACTTCGCCGTCGCCTGGTCTCCTGAGGGTGACAAGCTGCCTCAGGTCATCACCGGCAGTTTCGTCGAGCCAACCCAGAAGCTGGCGGCCTTTGACAAGGACTTGGCCTTTTATGCCAGTGCGGGCAGCGACCGGACCTACTGGTGGCCGCATGACCGCATCCAGCTCTCTGGCAGGATCATTCAAGTGCTCGGCAGCTCTGGCTCTGCGGCGGCTCTCTGGAAGCAGATTTCCGGACCAAAGGCGACGATCCTGACGCCGGCCAGTCCAACCAGCGAGGTGATCATTTCAGGCATTGGCAGCTATGTGTTTGAACTGGCCGTCACCGAAGGTGCACGCACGAGCAGGGACACGGTGACAATCACGGTGAACAAGGCCTTCTCTACAGGCGCGGGTGCTCTCACGCGCTCGGTCTGGCTGGATGTGGAGGGTGGCACGCTGGCGAACCTCACCACCTACGATCCCCAGCTCGCCTATCCACATTTTGAGGATCTGATCCCAGGCGCGGAGCCTCCGCGCAACTGGGCCGACTACTACGGGCAGCGCTTGAAAGGCTTTCTCACCGTGCCGGTGGCCGGCCGCTACACATTCTGGATTGCCTCCGATCATTCGGCCGACTTCCAGATCGACCTCAAAGACAATCTCGGGCTGCGGCGCATCGCCTTCCTCGATCATGAAGGCCACCAGCCGCGTGCCTGGGACGATCATCCCGAGCAGAAATCCGCAGAGGTTGAGCTGGCGGCGAACACTCCCTACCCGATCCAGATCCTGCACAAGGAGCGCGAGGGCGGTGACCATGTCGCCCTTGCCATGAGCGGTCCGGCTACGAATGGTCGCGAAGTCGTTTCCCGCGCTTTCCTCACGCCTGATCACGCCGCTCTGGCCTTCAATCCTGAAATCACGGTCGCCCTGGGTAGCGATCGTACGCTGCTCTGGCCGCAGAACCAGGCAGCCATCGCGGCGCTGGTCTATGATTTGAACCAGGGGCCCAAAGCGCTGAGCTACCAGTGGAGCAGCGCCTCGACAAAAGTGACTTTTGACAACGCCAAGAGTCCTGTGGCCATGCTCACCTTTGCTGGTCCGGGTGTTTATGAGATCAGGATGACCGCCACAGATGGAACGAACACGGCCTCTGACACCCTGCTGGTGACGGTGCAGAACCCGATCACACCGAAGTCCGGTGGCCTGCTGCGGGAGGCATGGACGGGGCTCGGAGGTTCTTCCATCACAGACCTGACCAACGCGGCCGCCTACAAAGAAAACAAGCCATCCTTCAGGGACATCGTGCCGAACTTTGAGACGCCTGCGAACTGGGGTGACAGCTACGGACAACGCCTCAGCGGCTTCCTCCAGGTGCCTGTGGAAGGGGATTATGTCTTCCTCATCTCCAGTGATGACCAGAGCGAGCTGTGGCTGAATGCGAATGGCGAAGCTGCCTCTGGTGCTGCCAGAATTTGTTCGGCTCCATGGGCCACCGGCCGCTACAACTGGACCGCGAATGCTGCGCAGAAATCGGCTGCCGTCCGCCTGGTTCCTGGTCGGCGCTACTACATCATGGCCCTGCAGAAGGAGGGCGGTGGTGATGACTACCTCGCGGTGGGGTATCGCCTCGCTTCCCAGACGGATGCCCAGACGCAGGTGATCCCAGGAGTGCTGCTCAGCCCGCCGGATGGTGTCGCTGCCGAGCAGTTCGATTCCGAGATGAGCGTGAAGGCAGGTCCGGCACAGAACGGCTACTGGCCGAAGTCCCGCTACACGCTCACTGCCACAGCGGTTGACCTCGTGCCAGGTCCGCAGGCGCTGGCCTACCGATGGAGCGTCGTCAGCGGCCCGAACGGCACGGTTTTTGACTCTCCGACTGCGGTCACAACTGGAGCCGAATTTCCTGGACCAGGAACCTATCAGCTTCAGATCACCGCCACGGACGGCAAGTTCAGCCGCAGTGCCACCACTAGCGTGACCATCGCTCCCGCGCTTGGCGTGGGCACAGGTTCGATCCTGGCGGAGATCTTCGATGGCATCGCGGGAAGCTGGGTCACCGACCTGACGAAGCATGCCAAGTATCCCAACAGCCCGGACCGGCGGCATCAGCTCCGCAAAGCCGAGCTGCCAAGCAATGCGGGTGACAATTACGGTGCCTTGATCCGCGGCTACCTTCACGCCCCGGTGACCGGTGTCTATCGTTTCAACCTTGCCTCCGATGACTGGAGCGAGGTGTATCTGAGCACGGACCGCACACCGGAGAAGAAGGATCTGCTCTGCTTCGTGCCTGCTGGAACCGACTACTATGAGTGGCGTCGGTTCCCAGACTACCAGCTCAGCCGCCCTGTTTCGCTCACGAAGGGCCAGAGCTACTACATTGAGGTCCGTTTCAAGGAAAGCGGCTGGCGCGATCACCTCGCCCTGGCCTGGCTCTGCCCGGGCAAGGCGAACTTCGAGGTCATTGATGGTGCCTTCCTGTCTCCGCTGCAGCTTGCCGACAAGGCGCCGCCCACCATCACGCTCACCGGAGGAAATGCGGTCACGGTCGGTGTTGGCGGTGCTTTTGTGGACCCTGGGTTTGTCGCGCTGGATGGTGTGGATGGCGACCTCAGCGGTTCGGTGAGAGTCGAAGGCAGCGTCGATACCTCCATCGTGGGCACCTACACGCTGCGCTACGTGGTCACGGACAAGTCTGGCAATGAAAGTGTCGTCGCCACACGCCGTGTGACCGTGGCCGTCGCACCGAACACGGCTCCGACCTACCCGGCGGATACCAGCGGAGCTCATTCCACCACTCCCTGGACGCCACCGGCTGCCATCAGCGACATCGATGCCGCCCGCTTCCTCAAGCACGCCACCTTTGGGCCTACGGAAGCCGAGATCGCCAGGGTGAAGCAGGTTGGTTACGCCAAGTGGATTGACGATCAGC
>CALDGV010000256.1 GCA_937941745.1 uncultured Prosthecobacter sp.
CATGCCTTGTGGAAGGTCGAGCATGGCGACCGAAAAGGCGGCTCGCGCATCGGATCGCAGCCGGCGCGGGCCATAGCCCTTCAGCCAGCGGCGGATGGGCAGAGGCTCCAGCGTATTGCTGGCGAGCATCTGCCGAAGCCACGACCTCGCCTGCCAGTAGAGATGGCGGATGAGGTGACGCGTGGACGTAGGCTGATGGCCGGACACAGCGGCATGTTAGAGCCGGGCATCCAACTTGGCAAAGCCATTGGCCGCCAGTTCACGTGCCGAGGCCGCCACCAGCGGCACCCACACCAGCAGAACCTCATAACGAGACACGGAAATCAGGGTGAAAGGATCATCCCCATCGAACAGGACCCCGAAAAGGCCGAACATCGCCAGGATGAACCAGAGTTCCTCCCCTGCCCTGGCCAGCCGGAACGCCTTGACCAATGCCCAGCCCAACAGAAGCAGCAGCCCCAGCAGCCCGATGAGCCCGCCGTGGACAAACACTGTCACGAAGATGCTGTGAAGGTGCTCAGGGTTCCAAGGCAGTGAGCAGGCCCAGGCGTCATTGTCAGCCCACAAGCCTTTGCCAATCAGCCAGTCCCTCGGTGTCGTCATGCACTGCAAGGCTGCTTGATAGATTTCGATGCGGCCGTTGTCCCCTCTTTCCAGCAGACGAGCCGCCGGATCGGCCGTGACGATGCCATCGGCGAGCATTTCCGAGGTAATCCTTGAAGGCTCAACGCCAAGATGGCGGCTGACATCCTGGATGCCCTGGTCGGTGATGAACGGAGCGCTGCACTGAAAGAGGGTCATGCATCCAAGCAGCAAGGCCGCCGGCCTCCATGTGCGCCTCCAGCCCTGCACCGCCACCCACGCTACATGACCAGCCACCAATGCCACCACCGCTCCACGGCTCAAAGTCAGCAGCGCCGCCAGGGTCAAAATCAAAGCCGCCAGAAACCATGGCCACTTTTCTCGCTGAGAGGATTGACGCACCCAGGCCCAAGATGCCCAGACTGCGGCAAATCCAAAGGTCAGGCCGGTGCATACCTGATTCCAGCCTCCGTAAATGAACCAGTTTTGCAGTCGCCTGCCAAAGACCGCACCCTCTCCGACGACGTAAAACACCATCATGCTTCCCAGCGCTGCCAGGCAGGCAGATCCGACCAAGGGCACTCCTAGCCACACCACTGCTCGCGGCTGACGAGCCACCGCCCAAAGCGTCATCAGCGATGCCATCAGGAACCCTGATCCGAGCCATCCAAGCCAGAGCGATTTCATGGTGATGCCTGGAGACTCCAGGACCGAAGAGCGCACCAGCAGGACAAGCAGCACCACGGACATGAAACGCATCCAGCGGTCCCTGCGCAGGCACTCGGTCCATTCCTGCAGCCCGCCCTGCCACAGCCAGATGCCAGTCCAGGCAAGGATCCATCCCAGCTGAATCCATTGATTGTGCATCGCATAGTAACCCAGCAGGAAACCAATCGCCGCCAGAGCTGCGAGACGCTGGCGATGCAGCACATCGGCCGGAATCGTGGCTGGCACGGCTCCACTCAGACGCCACGTCAGGCTGGCAGCTGATGGTGAAGAAGGTTCAGGCATGACTGAGAAAGCAGGGCAACGCACGAGCATACACAGGCCCCTGTCTTTGTCATCGGCCCGTTCCGGCTGAATTGGGGTCTGCCGTGATTGCCTGAAACAGCGCCGCCCGCGCTGACGTGAACTGCATCTCTCCCAGCAACCCGATTCCTTCCCCATGAAAAAGCGCTCCTTCCTCAGCCACGCAGTCAGCCTTCTGGCAGCCGTCTGTCTTCCACTCACCACCAGCTGGGCTGGTGACGGCAAGGTTTACGAGCTTCGAACCTATGTCACCAATGAGGGCAGGCTCGATGCCCTTTTGAAGCGCTTTCGTGACCATACCTGCCGCCTGTTTGAAAAGCACGGCATGGAAAACATCGGCTACTGGGTGCCGCTGGAGAAGGCGGACGGAGCCGAGAACACGCTGATCTACATTGTGGCACACGCCAGTCGTGATGCCGCCAAGGCGAGCTGGAAGGCTTTTGGTGCAGATCCTGAATGGCAGGCGGCACGCAAGGCCAGTGAAGAGGCCGGCAAGATTCTGGCCAAGGCTCCAGAATCCGTCTTCATGGACATCCTGCCTTACTCCCCCGCCCTGAAAACAGGCGTAGGAAATGCCCCGCGTGTCTTTGAACTGCGCACTTACACCACGCCTCCCGGCAAGCTGGAAGCGCTGCATGCACGCTTCCAGAACCACACCATCAAGCTCTTCTCCAAGCACGGCATGACACACATCGCCTACTGGACGCCCACCGACGCTGAAAAAGGCGCAGGCACCAAGCTCATCTACATTCTGGCTCATGCGAGTCAGGAGGCAGGAAAAGCCTCGTTCACCGCCTTCCGGGCTGATCCTGCATGGATTGCCGCCAAGGCAGAGTCCGAAAAGGACGGCCCGCTGACCATCCAGCCTGATGGTGTCAAAAGCATCTACATGCAGGCAGTGGACTTCTCTCCCATCCGCTGATGGCAAAATCTCAAAGAATAATCGTCAGCGCGTTTGACAAAGTGCAGTGACAGTCTAGTCTCAATGCCCGCAGCGAAACCAACGGTTTCAAAGCAACGCACCCGTAGCTCAACGGATTAGAGCATCTGACTACGGATCAGAAGGTTTCAGGTTCGAATCCTGACGGGTGCGCCACTCA
>CALDGV010000257.1 GCA_937941745.1 uncultured Prosthecobacter sp.
ATCTGCAGCCAGGGATGCCGGAAACGCAGGCTGCGGAAGAGCGGCGTGCTCAGGCGCTCCTCCTTTTCCACCCCCACCATGGTTCCTACCTGGGCGCTGATTTCGATGGCGCGGGCTTCAAAAAGGTTCTGGCCCCGCACCAGCCCCAAAAAGCGTCCTTCTGCGTCGCAGACAGGATAGACGGGGATGTGGCGGTTGACCGTGAGCTTCATCGCATCCGTAAGCGCCATGTCGGGCTGGAGCGCGAAGATGTTGGTGTACATCACCTCGGAGAGCTGCGCATCGGGCTTGCCGAGCATCAGATCACGGAACACAAGCACCCCCAGGAGCTTGTTGGCCTCATCCGTCACATAACCATAAGTGATGAACGCACGCTTGGTGAGCTTCCGCAGCGCCTCGATCGTGTCACGCACGGTCATCGTGGGGCGGAACACCGCCACTGGCGGCTCCATGAGCCAGCCCACGCTGTCCTCGGGATACTGCCGGTTGTGCATCCACTGCCGCGCCTTATCGATGGGGGCCGAAGCCAGGATCTTGCAGCGGTGCTCCTCCACCATTTCATGCAGCACCTGCTGGGCCACCATGGGGTTCAGCGCCTCCAAGACCGCCACACCCTCCTCGGGAGCCCGTGTCTCCAAAAGGTCGGCGACGGCATGAGGGGCGAGGCTATGAACCTCATCGAGGAGGTTTTCAGGGGCTTCGATGACTTCAGCGCTCATGAAGCGTCATCAAAGCAAGGAGCGGTGCCTTTGTCCAACACCGCTCCTGAGGTTTCGATAGGTTCAAACTGGTCGCAACGCGCCTCAGTCCTCGCTCTTCGGCTCGGGCAGCAGGAAGCCGACCAGGAAGCTGACCACGGCGATCGTCGTGCCGACATAGCCGGCCGCGAGAGCGACATGCGAAGGAAGGAGCGGGCCATTGCCAGCAAGCATCGGAGCCACAAAGCTCGTGGTCACGAAGGCCATGCTGGTGCCGATCATGCGACCACCCACGTTTGTGGCAAAGCTGCCACCGGTGCCGCGCAGATGCATCGGGAAGACCTTCGGCAGATATTCACCAAAGTAGCTGAACTGGGCGACGGTGAGCAGACCACAGATGCCGTAGGCCCAGAGGAAGGCGGAGCCTCCCTGCTCGAAGAGCTTGAAGTAGGTCAGTGGCAGCAAAACCAGGGCAGGAATCTGGAAAATGCGCAGCAAGGCCACCCGGCTGATGCCCCAGATGAGCAGCACGGCCAGCAGGATGCGGCCCACCAAACCGCCGAGTTCCTGACGCAGTTGCACCTTGTCCGCCATCTCCTTGATCTTGTCGTTGTGCGGCTTGGACTTGCCGAAGTTCTCTTTGATCTTCGTCACGAGCTCTTTGCGGGCAGGATCGGTGGGGGCGAGCTTGTTCAGTTCCAAGTTCAGCGCCTCCGCCTCCTTGCGCAAAGGCGCGAGCGTCTTGGAGGTTTCTTTCAACTCAGGCAGTCCGGGGGTCACACGCGCCACAGTCACCTGCAAAGCCCCAAACGCGATGCCATACGCACAGGCTGACAGCGCTGCCGTGACGAGTGTCACCCGACGCAGCTCTGGAGAGAACAGCGCGCCAAAGCTGGGACGCTTGAGCAGGCCTGCGGCACGGCGCTCCTTCCAGACTTGGCTTTCTGGCACGAACGGAAGCAGCAGCGCGATCGGGATGGCTGGCAGGATGCCGGTCATCAGCAGGTAGCGCCAGGAGGCGGGATCTGAGGCTCCGAGCCCCAAGGGCAGGCCCATGTGAGGCAGGTCTGCACCATGCTGGCTGATCCAGACGCTCACACCCGTGACCAGCAGGCCGCCCAGGGAGGCAAAGGCCTGCGTGATGCCCAGCCACTTTTCCTTCTCCTTCTTGTCTGGGAACACTTCCGCAAGCCAGGTGATGGCTGCCACAAACTCCACGCACACCCCGATGAAGGTCGTGCTGCGGAAGAAGACGAACACCGGCAGCGATGTCGCAAACGCTGCACAGAAAGGGGAAAGCGAATACATGAAGATGCTCGCCGCCATGATGGTCTTGCGGCCGAACCGGTCCACCAGCCAGCCACCAAGAAGCCCAAACACACCACCGCATAGAGCGGCAATCCACAGCAGCTTGCCCACCCAGTCGGTGACCATGGGATTGTTCAGCGGCACCTTCAGCAGTTCGGCGATGGCCGGAGCCGCGACGAGCGGCGTCATCAGCAGTTCATATGTGTCGAACAGGAACCCGATGCTGGCGATGACGATGATCAGCCAGGTGGTGGTGGTGAATTTGGAGGGTGCGGACATGGGAAGACGGAGGAAACAGGTTGTTGGAGGCTTCAGGCAAGCTGTGGACGAAGCATTTCGATGATCTTCGGCACCTCGACAAAGGGATCGGCCTTGACCTCGTATTCGAGGGTGAACCATCCCTGGTAGTTGGCCTCACGCAGAATCTTGAGGAGGCGGGCGATGTCAGCCGCTTCGCCTTCCTTGGCTCCCTTGGGCTTCATCTCCATCTTGAGCTGCACATTCACCGCGTAAGGCGCAATCTTGGCAAGGTCGCCATAGGGATCTTCGGTGTGGAAGTTGCCGCTGTCCCAGTTGATGCCAGCCCAGGGGCTCTTCGCCGCTTTCACCATCTTCACCAGGTTCTCAGGCTCCGCGACGATGCCGCCGTGGTTTTCCAGGCCGAGGAAAATGCCCTTCTTGCCAGCATAATCGAGGCACTCCTGATAGGCTTCCTGACAGTTCGCCACCGCCTGTTCTTCGCTGAGGTCCTTTGGTTGTGGGCCGGCAAACACGCGGATGTGCGGCGCATTCATGATTGCTGCATAGTCGATCCACCGCTTCACATCGGCGATCTCCTTGTCGAGCTTCTCACCCTTCGGCAGCGCAAAGTTGTTGCCCACGGCTGTGCCAGCCAGCTGCACGCCACGGAGATAGGCGCGGCGCTTCACCTCCAGCAAAAACTTCTCATCCACATCCGGGGGGAAGAAGTAGCTCGTCACTTCGGCTCCTGGCACGTTGTGATCCGCACACCAGTCGATGAAATCCAGGATGCTCCAGGGCTTGAAGCCTTCCTTGGGCTTGTTCTCCTTGCCGCGCATCCATTGGAAGTATTCACGGAAGCTGTAGGCGGCCACGCCGAGCTGCATGCGGCTTTTGCCAGGGCGGTTGATCGGCTCAATGGCAGGCAGGGTGGTGGCGCTGAGCGCTCCGAGACTGGTGGAGAGGAAATGGCGGCGGCTGATCATGGAAGGTGAAAGAACGGAGCAAAGACAGAAGGGTTAACAGCGATCTTCAGCAAGGCTGGAAACTTGTCGAATCCAAAACTCCCGGCCGCATCAACCCCATGCAAAGAAAAAGGCCGCCGGAGATGCCCGGCGGCCTTCGTGGATTCATGGGTGGAGGCCTGAAAATCAGGCGGCTGGAGCCTCGCCGGCAGCAGCGGCTTTGGCAGCGTCATCCTTCTCCTTCATGGCGGCCTTGCGGCTCATCTTCACCTTGCCCTTGTCATCGATGCCGATGCACTTGGCGGTGACGATGTCGCCCACTTTGACGACGTCTTCGGTCTTGTTGACGCGGAAGTCGGCGAGTTCGCTGATGTGAATGAGACCGTCCTTGTTGCCAAAGAGGCGCATGAAGGCTCCGAAGTTCGTCGTGCTGACGACCTTGCCGGTGTAGAGCTTGCCCACTTCGACCTCGGCGGAGACGCCGGAGATCATTTCGAGGGCACGCTCAAGGCCTTCCTTGCGGGTGGCATAGACATACACGGTGCCGTCGTCTTCGATGCTGA
>CALDGV010000258.1 GCA_937941745.1 uncultured Prosthecobacter sp.
CTCCGCGCGCGGAATGTCCGAGGTCGGTGGGAAGCCGGGATTGGGGTTGCTTGGTCCATTTCGTGCCGCCGGTGCCTGGGGACCGTTTGCCGAAGTTTCCACGCCTCCGCCGTGCCAGCCCGGTGACCAAATTTGCCATGGCAGCAGCTCTGGAAGCTCTGGCCAAGGCAGGCTTTCCAAATGGCCAGGGCGCAGGGCGCCTGGGCATCATCCAATGCATGTTCAACGGCTGCGTGCAGTTCAGCGGCAAGTTTTACCATGAAGTGATCGAGACTCCGGCACTGGCCAGCCCGCTGATCTTTCCTGAGACGGTTTACAATGCTCCGGCCTCCCATATTGCTGCCTTTCTGGGCGTCGATGGACCGGTCACCACACTGATTGGTGAATCCAGTGCCATCATGGAAGGCGTGGACATGGCACACACCTGGCTTATTCAGCAGATCGTGGACCACGTGCTTGTGATTGGTGCCGAGGAGTGTGACTGGGTGGGTGCTGAGGCCGTCACTTACTACCACCCGGGGCTGATCGCCTCCGAGGGAGCAGGAGCACTTCTCCTGAGGCTCGATTCAGAGGGATCTGCCTTGATGGCGACACCTGCTTTGACCTTCGCTAGCGAGGAAGAACGTGCCGCTCAGCTTCGACAGCACCTTCAAACCTCGGACTTCGATGCCGTCGAAGCTTTCATCAGCAACTGCTGTGGGATAGCGATTCTTGATGAAGCCGAAGAGCAAGCTATTGCGGCCAGCAGCGGCCTGCTATCCAAGACGATTTTAAAGCCACGAGCTCTTCTTGGTGAGAGCATGGGCGCGGGAGGCGCTTGGCAGCTCGCTTTGGCTTCAGAGTGGGCGCTTCAGAAAAAGGGCTGCGTTCAAGTCCTCATGTCCGGTGCCCTTTGGGCTGCCTATGGATTGCGGATCACCATCTCAGAGCGCCAGCCCTGATCAGTCATCCTCTCCCAGCAAGGTGCGGAGCTTGCGCTCAAAAAAGCTTGGCTGCTCTTCGGTCTGCGGTGCATAGCGGCCTCCCCCTGGTGCGCGACGCACTGTTCCACGGCTGCCGGAAGTGGATGAACTGGGTGCTGTCCAAGTCAGGTTGTCAGGCTCGCTGGAAAGCTGCAGTGCTATGAGGGTCGGAAGGTCGAGAAGGCCTGTGGGCTTGAGCCCGCTCTTGGCCTGAAAAAGCTGGATGGCGTTGTGAGTTCCTTTGCCTTCTTTTCCATCCACGGTCGAAGTGTAGAGTCCTTTTTCCTTCAGCAGGCTCTGGGCTTTGAATAGCAGATGCTTCTTGCCCGCTGCGGAATAGCTGGAGAACGGCAGGGTAGGGAACATTTGTTCCATCGCCCAAAAACCCGACGACGGATCGGCAACCAAAGGTTGGTTTTGAATTTGTCCCAGAAAATCAGGCGGTGGATTGAAGCCGGGCGGCAAAGGGGGGCCTGCGGGCTGAGCCGCTGTTGCCGCGGGCAAAGGTGGAATCGGTCCCGGTGCCGGTGGCTGAATCACAGGGGGAGGAGCTTGGGTCGTGGCAGCCGCCGCAACAACGGTGGCAGGAGCTGGATTTGCCGCCATTGGCAATACAGGTTGTGGGGATGGTGCAAGCAAGGCTGAGGGCGTCGGTGGAACAGAAACGGCAGGCTTTGAGCTCGAAACGGCAGCTGTTGGCGTTGGAAGTTCCTTCAGCGGTGCCGAAGGCGCAGGTTTCATTTCGGGCACGGAACTGGGCGTGGATTTCGGCTCGAACTTTGAGGCCGATTCCATCGTCTTGGGCTGAGGCTTCACGTTCTCAACCTGCTTCGCTTTGGCTGTCACAGGCTTCACTTCTTGTGAAGCCGCCTTGGACTGAGCTTTCACCGATCCTGAAGCTAAGGCAGCCGGTGTAGCCGAGGCGCTTACTGCTAGCTTATTGGCTTCTGGTGATTGCTTCAGGATCCACACAGCACCACTACCGATCAGCGTTACCACTGCTGCGATCGCTAGGCTCCAGGAAAGAAGCTTTGCCCTTGGCTTGACGGAATCACTCAAGGCCGGGCTGCTACCTGCTGATGGCCTCGAGGGAGTGACCCGCGAAGTGTTTGTCAGGGGCTTGAGTCCAAGCATCTCAGCCAGTTCGCCTGCACAGCTTGGCCGGTCATGCGGATTTTTGCTCAGGCACGCAGCGATGGCTCTCTCCCAATCTGCTGGAGCTTCAGAGGCTTGGACCTCAAGCTCCTCGCGACGTTGTTGAATTGTCGGCGGGATCTTGGAGTTGATCTGCATCGGCAGGTCACCTCGGTAAAATGGAGGTTTGCCGGTAAAAAGTTCATATAGCGTGGCCCCCAGGGAGTACACATCGTCTGTCGGCATGGGCCGCTCGCCCATCGCTTGCTGTGGGCTCATGTAGGGCAGGGTGCCACTGGCTGCCATGTGAGCTGCGGAAAGCCGGCTCATGGTGTCCGCGAGACTTCGGGCAATGCCGAAATCTGCGATCTTCGCCACGGCATCATGGTTCGTGAGCATGATGTTCGCCGGTTTGAGGTCACGGTGGATCAGCTTGCGCTGAAAATGGGCATAATCCAGGGCATCACAGACACCCAGCAGCCACTTCGAAACTTCGGCTGGGGTGAAAACGCCCGATGGTGTGGCCAGTCTCAGCTCGGAGAGTGTCTGGCCATTCACAAATTCCATCGAAATGGCTGCCGCATCATCATCATCCACAAAATCATAGATGCGGACAATGTGCGGATGAGAAAGCTCCAGCCCACGACGGGTTTCCGATTTCAGTTCCCTCACCGCCGCTGGGTCAAGACCGATCAGGCTCGGCAGGAATTTCAAAGCTACAGGGCGCTCCAGCTTCAAATCATCGGCCAGCCAGACTACCCCCATGCCGCCACGTCCTAAAACCCGATCCAGTTTGTAGCGGTTGAAAACCGTCATTCCAGCCCCAGGCAGTTTGACGACGACCGTCTGCCCGATGAAATCAGCAGATCCAGCACTACTGCTGGTGATGCCAAAAGGTGTCGGCGGAATGGTGTTTCCTGGCGGCAGAGGATCCATGTGATGACAAGGATTAAGGCTAGCATACTAAGTGCCGAGTTTGGTCCTGTCCACACCTGTAAATCCCCTGGCCTTTTGTGAGATTTCCATCAGGCCAAATTTGGAGCGGCTGGTGAGAATCGAAGCCACGTATCTAGTTTGGGAATCGGTTTCTCACATGTTCCGAGATGATTCAAGTTCCCATGCATTTTCCATCTCCGAGGCAGTTTCCTCCTCCGGAGGGAGAATATAACACCAACCCATACCCCATTCAGCGATGGCAATTCGTTTTCATTTTTGGCAAACCTTATGAAGGCTCAGGAACCCCAAATTGATGTGCTGATCGTTGGCGCAGGAGTCTCAGGCCTCGTCGCAGCGCGTGAGCTTCAGAATGCTGGTCGCAGTGTCCTCTTGTTGGATAAAGGGCGAGGTTTAGGCGGCCGTCTTGCCAGTCGCCGTATGGGTGAAGCCACGTTTGATCATGGAGCGCAGTTCGTTACCACCCGTGATACTCGTTTTGGAGCGATCCTTCAAAATGCCTCGGAAGCAGGGGTGTTGACGCAATGGTGCCAGGGCTTCACCCCCGATGCTGGTGGCCACACCCGCTGGCGCGGCGCTCCAGCGATGACAGGCTTCGCCAAGTATCTGGCAAGGGGCCTGGAAACACGTAGGGAAATGCAGGTCTTGGCAGTACGATGTTCTGGGGGCACTATTCTGTCGAGACCCGTGCTGGAGATGTTTACTCCGCTCAAGCAGTGCTGCTCACGCCCCCAGTTCCACAATCTCTTGCGTTGTTGGCAGAAGGTGAAATTGCACTTGATACAGCCGTGCGATCTCAAATTGAAGGCATTCAATACGAACGC
>CALDGV010000259.1 GCA_937941745.1 uncultured Prosthecobacter sp.
GAACAGTTTGTTAAACACCAGCGCCGAGGCCGTCCCGTAGAGAAAGAAATCGTACCACTCGATGGTGGTGCCGATGAAACTCGCGATGACAACGCGGCGGGTGCTACTTGGGGTGGACATGGTGGGAAATTATGACTTCTGCAACAACGCGAGAAAAGCGTCCGGCTTGATTGGCTGCGGCTTGTAGCCTGAGCCTTTCAGTGCCTGGAAGTGCTTTTCTTCAGTAATGACGTAATCCGCATTCGCCACGATGGCGCAGTCGCAGAATTTGTTGTCATCAAGATCACTCGTAATGACGTTGAAGCGGAAACTCGGATAGGTCCGAATCAAATTGCGCTGCGTGGCGGAAATCATGTCCAGCACATTCAAAAACAACTGCCAGCGTGCCTGCCCGATGCGCGGTAACAGCATTTCTTCATACTCAGTCATCACCTCGTTGCTCACCGCCCAGTGGAACCTGCCGGAGACCCATTCATGCAGGATTTGACGGTTCGGATGGCTGAGACTCAGCATCGACATCAGCGCATTGGTGTCGATGCAGACGATCATCAGCGGTAGGGATGGCGAGCGCGGAATTCACGCAACGCCTGATCAATGTCGGCGAACTTGCCTGCCTCACGAGCATCATCAGCCGCCGCGCCAATCTCATCCAGCAGACGGTGAGCCTCCAGTTGCGTCAGCATGCCGTCCACCATTGCCAGCTCATCAGGCGAGAGCTTGTCGAGTTTTTGCTCAATGCGGGGCCGCAGTTCTTGCGGATTGATGGTGGTGGCGATGCTCATGATTTAAAATGCCACGGGCCATCATTTCTTCAAATCCTTCTCCTTGGCCGGTGCCGGAGCCTTCTTCACCTTCGGAGCGAAGATCTTGCGATCCCAGTTCTTCGCGATCTGCTCGGGCGTTGTCTCCGAAGTCACGCCGTTCGCTGGAATGTCGAGTTTGGCGCTCCAGAGAATGCCATTGAGCAGCAGGCGGCGTTGATTGGCCTCGGCCCAGTTCGCGTGAAGATCACAGCCTGTGAAGCCGAAGCTGCGGCCACCATCGGGGCGCTCGTAGCTCCACGCCACGGTTTCAGCACGGCCTGCATTGGCTTTGGCGGCGTCATTTTTGCGGCTGCTGTCGGGCATGGGGCATTGCAGCAGATGTGTGACGCCTTTGTCGGCGAAGTGAAGGTTGTAGAGCCAGCCGTCCTTGAGCAGCGGGAACGGCTTCACACCGCTGAGGATCGGATGCGTCGGGATGCTGGTGAAATCGACATCCCAATGGCCGCGGCAGCCGATGTCGCTCTGAAACACGGCGCCAAACATCGCTTTGAAGTCAGCCGCACGCTCCGGCTTGCAGTCGATGCCTTGATGCAGAATGACGAAGCCCGTGCCGGCCTTCGTGAGCGCCTGCATCTTCGCCCAGCGAGCGGGTTCGAGAAAGGAATGCTTGTCGCCGCCGTCCATGAACAGCAGCACGCTGCGCGCACCATCGAGCACGGCTTCGTTTTTCGGCCAGCCCTCCGCCACCATCACCGGCGCGACACCCGGCACGGCTTTTAACCAGTCCATGAGCAGCGCACAACCCGCGAAGTACTCATGCTGTCCCGGCTTGTTGCTCGGCGTCCCGGCGATGAGCACGATCTTCGCAGCCTTGGCATCTACGGGCACTTGTTCCAGCGGCACCTGCTGCTGCTCGGCGGTGAACTCAGCATGGAGGGAAGCGGTGAAAAGGAAAAAGAGGATGAGAGGGTGCATGTTTGGCAGGCTGACGGGTTGGAAAGCGCAACACAAGACGAAAAGCCGCAGGGCGCTCTTGCAGTGCGCTCCCAACACGCCTGATACCAAACTTATCAAATAATCGTGTTATTATAGGGTGAGCTGTTGTAGAGGATAGTCATGGCACGAAGACCTATCCAATTGGGGCGGCCCGAACTGGCTGCTGAGATTGCCGAGCGCTACCGCAAGGCGAAGACAGGCTGGCAGAAGACGCGCCTTTTGTGCGCGAAGCTCGCCAGCGAAGGACAGCACCAATCCGCCCAGATCGCCGCGCTGTGCGGCTGCGGCACCTCGCGCGTGTTCGACTGGCTCAAGATGCTGCGCGAGGGCGGCGTCGAAGGCCTGCTCCAGCGCGACAAGCCCGGCCCGCGCACCGGAGACTTCAAGCTGCTCAAAGGCAAGCCGCGCGTCAAAAAGCAACTCCAGGAAGGCTTGCAGGAAGGTCGCTGGAAGACCTCGCCCCAGTTGAGTCGGTGGCTCAAGGAGAAGCACGGCCTGGAGGTCAAAACCAACACAGCGCTGAGTTGGCTAAAAAAAATCGGCGGGGTGTTGCGGGTGCCACGGCCCCGGCATCCCAAGCGAGGCAGCGACGTGGAGATGGCGCAGTTCAAGGAGAGTCTGGGGCAGAAGCTTGAGGCACTGCAATTGCCACAGGGCACCCGAGTAAAGGTATGGGTCATGGATGAGGCCCGCTTTGGCCTGCACACCGACCTGCGCCGCGTCTGGGTGCCCAAGGGCGCATGCCCGGTGGTGGAGCGGCAGACCAAGTATGAGTGGGACTACCTGTATGGCTCGTTGGAGGTGACTGAGGGACAGGCGCACTTTGTCCATCTGCCCACAGTGAACCTCGACTGTGACGCGCTCTATCTCGAAGAGCTCGCCAAGAGCGATCCGGAAGCGGTGCATGTGGTCATCCGCGACAACGCCGGGTTTCATCTGCGCGATGGCGACACGCGCTTGCCAGCGCGAGTGCGAATCGTGCCGCTGCCGCCCTACAGTCCAGAGCTCAATCCCTGCGAGCAGGCCTGGGACGTGATCAAAGATGAACTATCCAATCACTGCTACCGAAGCATCGACAAACTGCGTGACGCGTTACTGCCGAGCTTGAAACGCTTCTGGGAAGACGCAGAAGCCGTGCTCCGATTGGTTGGTCGCCCCTGGCTGCGGGATCAAGCAAACGTTTCGTATCCGGGCTAAACTCCAATTAAATATTCAGGTTGGTATGACTGGTTTTGCGAAGAGGGATTCGCGCAAACGTAATACTTCATGCCAAACTTCATCTCCGGAAAAGATGCCGGGCATTATGCAAACACAAGTCAGCGTCAAACCGCTGGCTATAATGCTTTCTGAGGGTCATCGCGCCGTCAAATTTAGCGCGTGTTTGACGTGCCATGACCGCCTGCTCGTGAGTCCAGGATCGGGCCGCCCGATGAAATCAGCGTGCTAGCGCAGCACCACGCGGCACGGGGCGCCGTCCGCGCATTCGAGTTTGAT
>CALDGV010000260.1 GCA_937941745.1 uncultured Prosthecobacter sp.
TAACCGGTGATTCCCCGGAATGCCCGTTTGATGCCACCGACGCGCGCAGTTTGACCTGGATCGAGATGCAGGGCCGCGAAGTGACCTTCGCCGTCGTCGATCATCTGCGTGCCTCGTTCGAAGGTTTCGCTCATGCCTCAGTCGCTACACTTCCAGTGCGTGCGGGCATTCGCGAAAGCCGCTCTTGGATTGGCGAGGCTGTTTTAACGGAAGAAGACATCCTCGAAAGTCGCAGCGGGGATCAAGCCATCGCCAACGCGACGTGGCCGATTGAACTGCGTGAAACGGCCCGTGGGCCAAGACTGCTGTATCCGCGTGAGCCAAAAGCCTGCGGCATTCCGCTGGGATGTTTGCGGGCACGTGATTTGCGGAACGTGTTCGTCGCCGGACGCTGTATTTCGGCCACGCATCGCGCCCAGGCGAGCATCCGGGTGATGGGAACGGCTTTGGCAACCGGTCAGGCGGCTGGAATGGCTGCTGCGCTCACGGTGGGAGACACGCCGACTCTCGCCCAACGAGTGCGGCATGTTTTGAGCCAAAACGAAGGCTGAGGCTGCGCCCGCGTTTCGGAATGATGCTTGCCCTGCGGGCGGGCTTTCGTCATCATCCGCACATGACTCGAACCATCCTCGCCATCGGCGCACACTACGATGACTGTCCGTTTGGAATTCCCGGCACCCTTTTGCGAGCGGTGCAGAAGCATCAGCGCGTGGTCATCCTGAGTTTAATCGGCGATTACGCCGACTGGCCGCCAGTGCGCGGACGGGCGCAGGGCTTGATCGAGTTGTCAAAGCAACTCGCCGCTGAGCGCGGCATGGAGATGCGTTTCCTGCCGTGGAAGAGCATGGGCTTTGAGCCAACGCTGGAAACGAAGCGCGCCGTGGCCGAGGTGGTGGCGGAGGTGAAACCGGACACGGCGTTCATGCTGTGGCCGCGCGACCGACACCCTGACCACGAGGCCGCCAGCGCGATCTGTCATGCGGCGCTGCAACAACCGGCGCGGCTGACGGGCCGAGATGATGCGCGCACTCCATCGCGTGTGTTTTGGTATGACAACGGTCCCGGACACACCATCGGCTTCGAGCCGGACACTTACATTGACGTGTCGTCCGAGTGGGAGGCCTCACGCGAATGGCTGGGGCGACTAATGGCCTTTGTGCGGCAGGAAGACTACGATCCGGCGAAAACGGACGCCGCGCTGGAGACAAAAACGGTCTTGTCCCGCTATCGCGGCCTGGCCTGCGGCGTGAAACACGCCGAAGCACTCAAAAGCATGCGTCCCGTGACACGAGAAGACTGGTGAAAGAGAGGGGCTTACGGCCTGAGTCTGCGAAAATGAAAAAGAGCGTCAGGAGTGATCCTGACGCCCTCGTGTCATTCAGCGATGAATCGATGACTACAGTTGTGGCGCAGCCGGAGGTGCTGGAGCCGCTGGTGGTGCGACAGGAGCAGGAGTGAGGGCATCCTTTGCCTTCTTGGCAGCGTCTTCGATTGCCTTGGCAGCTTCAGCGGCTTTTTTGGTCGCCGCTTCTTTGAGGGCCGCCGCTTGTTTTTCAGCCGCTTCCTTGAGGGCCAGGGCTTCTTTCTCGGCGGCGGCTTTGGCTTTTTCAGCCGCAGCTTTCAATTCCTCGGCCTTTTTTGCAGCATCGGCCTTGGCGATCTCCAATTCCTTAGCGGCGGCGTCCGTGCTGGATTTGACGGCTTCTTTGAGAGCTTCCGTGGCTTTTTGGGTGTCTTCGGCGGCTTTGGAGGCTTCCGTGGTTTTGTTGCATGAGGCAAGGCTGCCCGCGAGCAGCCCGATCAGGAGAATATGGGTGGGTTTCATAGGGAGGGCAGCCTCCACGACATCCCTGATCAAACAAGCCTAGAGATGAGAATTAGCGGTGGGCATGACATCTGCCACTGGCAACTGGACTTCATCCGAGCATCCGCTTATTTTCTGGCATGAGCAGCACCCAAGGCGAACACGATTTGAGCATCGAACGCGTCAACCAACGCGCACAGGACATCGAAGGCAAGCTGCCGAAGCTCAAAACGCTGTTCGAGCAGGGCAAGATCATGCTGGGCATGGTGCAGGACTACTGGAAGGGCAGCTACCGGGAGGTTCCGTATTGGGCGATCGGTGCGGTGGCGCTGGCGCTGCTATACGTGCTGAACCCGGTGGATGTGCTGCCAGACGTGCTGCTGGGCGTGGGCTATTTGGACGACGCTACCGTTGTGGCTTTCTGCCTAAAGCTGGTTCAGCGGGAGATCGAGCGCTACCAGGAGTGGGTGGTGGCGAAGACGAAAGCTGGCGGCGGCAAGGTCGTGGATGTGTAGCCCAACTCTCCTGAGCTGGGATCACCCGGGAGGACGTTGAGCGCAGGGATGGATCAGCGTGTTTAGGCTCGGCTCTGGAGAGTCAAGCTACAAAAGACCGCCGTGCAGGGACGCTGCACGGCGGTGGAGCAAACGAGAGCTAGTTCAACTTACTTGGCAGGCGTGCCATAGACCTGAACTTCACAGTAGTGGTTCATGTCGT
>CALDGV010000261.1 GCA_937941745.1 uncultured Prosthecobacter sp.
AAGAGTCAGAGAGCCAGAACCAATTGCCACATTGCCATCCGCAAAGCCATCCGTTGCTGTGGCACCGAGAGTCGTAAGCCCGGCAATGGTCTCGCTGCCTCCGTTTAGGTCAAAAACCACATTGGAACCACCCTTCAGCTGGACCAGTGAATTGTCTCCAATGGCCGTCCCCCCGCTCACTTGCAGGGTTCCCTCGTTTATCATCGTCGGCCCAGCATAGACATTCGATCCACTCAAAAGAAGCGCGCCAGCTCCACTCTTGGTCAGACTGGTCGAACCCGCGATACGGGAACCAATCCCGAAGGCAGCTCCCAGATTGTTCTGGTGAACGATCAATTCGTTGCCAGCAGCCACAAGCGTACCACCTGAAACAGAAGCGGCTCCGATGCCGACACTGGGAGTTATGAGAATGCCACCAGTCGAGATCGTCAAACGACTGCCTGATGAAACACTGACTGAAGAAGCAGCTCCGGAAGCATTGAAACGAAGGCTGTTGATCGTCAAGTCTCCCACCGTGCCAGTGTAGCCGGCACTGTCTGTGACATCACCAAGCGCTGTCCATGAGGCTAGGCTGTCAGCGATGGTAGAATTAAACCCCTGGATAGTTCCTCCAAGCACCGTGGCAAACTGAGATCCTCCCACGGTTGCATAACCGCCCAGAATGGTGCCCGCGCCATTCGTGCTAGAAGTTTGAATGCTGACACTCGGAGATGAAAGATGAAACGCCACGGTGCTGCCAGAAGCACGAGTGATCCCACCCAGATTGAGGACTGCGGTCTGCCCGGAACCGTTGTTGAGGTTGATCGTAAGGGCTCCCGAATTCAGTGACACCCCACCTAAAGTCTCGATGGTGCTGCTGACGGCGCTCCCCTGAAGGGTGATGCTGCCGCCTCCCGAGCTGTTAAAAAGGGATACATCACTCAGCTTCTCGCCATTATTGGAAGTGTAATCGAGAATCAACGCCCCATGAACCATCGTCGTCACCCCGGTAAAACCGGAGTTGTTCCCCGACAAAGTGACTGTGGTGGATGCATTTTTAGTCAATGACATCGCACTCGTCAGATTGGCGGAAACCAGTCCATTGCGGAGAACCATTGAGGTGGTCGAACCGATTGAACCTCCACCAACGGAGTCAATGATGCTCCCGGAAAGCACTTCACTCCCCATGACAATGTCAGCAGGCGCTGACCCTGCAGTGCCATTAATGTCCAAAATACCACCACCAGAAGTCTCGGTGGAGACATTCAAGTCATCCATCGTGCTAGTCAAAGCGCCATTGACACCGAGCACCAAAGTGCCCGCGCGAACAAAGAGATCGTCCCCATCATGGGCATCAGCTGCGTTCAAGATCAGTGTTCCGCTGTTGACGAAAATGTCATCCGCCAAACCTGGCTGTGAGGCATTGATCTGCCAGGTGCCACTACCACTTTTGATGAGATCAGCCGTCGTGCCGGTCTGGGTGATGGCTGAGTTCAGCACGCCCGAACCTGAGCCAGTTAGAGTAAGGCTCGTGCCAGCGCCGTTGATGGCTCCGTTGTATGTCATGACCGCCCCGCCTGTTCCACTGGCATCCAGGCTGCTGCTGGCGGTCAACGCGATGGCGCGGTTGGTGCCCTGGCTCACACCACCCACAAACGCCAGCGTTCCACCACCGAGCGAAATACCATCGGTCCCCTGCCCCAAATTGCTGAAGCCGCCACCGTTGTTGCTTATCGTGGAAAACTGCAGGGTGCCTGCGCTGACAGTGACACCGCCCGTGAAAGTGTTAGACCCAGACAGTTGCAGCACTCCATTGCCCGTCTTGGTGATGCTGCCGTCCCCAGAGGAATTGCTCAAAACACCCGAGAGGACTGCCCAGTCTGTTGTTGCACTCGTGTTGTCCACTGCGCTGAAGGTCCTGGTCACAGGACTGCCCGTGTGATTGAGGTCAATATTATGCGTGAAGGTCACCACATCATCCGCAGAGACGGAACCCAGAAGCAGAGCTCCTGCTCCTGAAATAAAAAACGGGGCATCCCACGTCAGCGGGTTGGGAGCTCCAGCAAGGGTGACAGCCAAAGAGCCTCCGTTCGCAGCGAAGCCTCCCGAGCTTCCAGCCGCCCACTGGACCTGCCCAGAGCCTGTCCCCAGACCTCGAATAAAAGTGCCGTTGGTCTGAAACACACCTCCATTCAAGATGAGGTTGCTGGCGTCAGGCAACCCAGCCCCATCCTGTGCCTGCAAGGCGCCTGCGGTGATCGTAGTTGGGCCAGAATAAGTGTTCAGCGCGGTGAGCATGACCCCGCTGGCTCCACTTTTGACCACTCCTCCAGCCCCTGAAATCAGATTGCTTTCCATGATGAAGGTCGCCGCCGTGTTATTGGACCATCCCACCAGGCCCGCCTGGACATTCAAAGGGTTTTGAAAACCACCAGTGCCGCTCATGATCAGGTTTCCAGAGCCCTGCTTGATGAGGGTGTGCAGGCCGCTTGAACTGTTGACCGTCGTCAGGTTGATCGTCCCGGTTCCGGTGCCGTTGTTGTCGATTACGAACGTAGGAGATCCCGTCAAAGTGACGCCCGTGGCTGCATTGCTGAATGTCAGGCCATAGTTGGAATCGGCGTTGATAAACGCCCCCTTGGCCACGGTCAGCACCTGACTGCCGATCGTCAGGGCACCGGGCAGCACATGCGTCACGCCAGCACCAGCAGCAGCACGATCAATCGTGATCAAAGCATCAGCATTCACAGCAATGCCACCCGCATTCGTGGTAGTGAATGCGGTGCTTGCGGCCAGAGCTAGATTGCCGCCATTGAATTCCAGCGTCGCAGCCGCTGCACCGAGGCCTGCGGCGGCAGTGGATCGATAGGTTCCCTCGTTGAGGCGGAAGGCTCCTGTCATTCCTGAATTGGTCACAGTCAGCTGCCCAGGACCAGTTTTGGTCAGCCCGCCTGTGCCTGAGATATTGCCACCAGTCGGAGCTGTGCTGCCACCTCTTTGAACAATCAACTCTCCAATGATATGGAACAAGGCTTCATTCGTGCCGAAAGCTAGAATGTATTCCGAGTTTCCATTCGCTGTAAGGATGCTCGTGCCTCCAGTTTGCAGCACCGCCCCCATTCCACCACTTCCCAGAGTTAATGAGCGGTCGGCTGTAGGCCCGAGAAAGTCGATCCCACTATCCAAAGTAAGGGTATAACCAGCACGGTTGCCACTCAGCGTTTGGTCGGCTGTTGGCCGCAAGTTGTCAGTCGCAGTCCAGCCTGTTCCCTGGGTAGTCTGATCGTGGCTCGCCAGAGCCAGTGGCCTGAGCGCTTGATTGGTTCCTCCACCAGTGGCGTAATTGGCAAACGAAGTCAGCGAGCCGTTGGTTACGACAGCATAGGCCAGCACGTTGTTGACCAATGCAGGTGCCGAAGAAAGAACAACACTGTTCCTGCCATCAGTTCCCAGCCCCGTGCCGCTAAAGAATGCGGTTCCTCCCAAGTTCTTTGTGAGCGAAGGGATCGTGAGCACGGAGGTTTGCCCGGAGGCTGCCTGCGACGTATTGATCGTGAGTGCGCCTGCATTCAGAGTCAGCGCACCGATCGTTTCCGAGTAGTTTGTGGCTGCCGAGCCGCCGTGGATGAAGTTCAAAGTGCC
>CALDGV010000262.1 GCA_937941745.1 uncultured Prosthecobacter sp.
AGCGTCGTTAGAGGCGCGCCATGCTCCGTTTTCTTTTCCCGTGCCTGCTCAGCGTCCTGCTCCTTCAGTCTGTCGTTGGAGCCAAGCCCAACCTGCTCATCATCACCACGGATGACATGAGCTGCGATTCGGTGGGAGCCTTTGGCTGCAAGGTGAAGGACACCACGCCGCACATGGACCGCCTGGCGGCTCAAAGCCTGCGCTTCAATCATGCGCATGTGGTCGTGGGAAACTGCATGCCATCGCGCAATGTGATGTGGAGCGGCAGGTATCCGCACAACAACGGCATCGAAGGCTTCCGCTCCATCCCCAGGGAGGCCAAGAAGTATCCCGTGCTGGGCGAGATCGTGAAGGAGGCCGGCTACTTCACCGGCATCCGGCACAAGGTGGAGCACAGCACTCCCTATGCGCCCTTTCCCTGGGATCTCGACCTCCGCGAAGAGAAGCGCGACGACGTGAAGAATGCCGCTTCGTGGGGCAGGGCCGCCGCCAGGGGCATCGCGGCCGCCAAAGAGGCTGGCAAACCCTTTTGCCTCCTGCTGAACATCGCCGATCCGCACAAGCCCTTTTACAATGAGGGCAAAAAGGGAGCCCAGGCGGAAGACCCCAACACGCCCACGAAAGTCTTCACGCCGGAGGAGATGATCGTGCCCGGCTTTCTGCCGGATGATCCCATCATCCGCCAGGAACTGGCCCTTTATTACAGCAGCGTCCGCAGAGCTGATGATGCCGTGGGGGCCATTCTGGCGTCCTTGAAGGCTTCTGGTCAGCACGAAAACACGATCATCCTCTTCCTTTCTGATCATGGCATGCCGCTGCCCTTTGCCAAGACGCAGCTCTACCATCACAGCAGCCGCACGCCGCTCATGATCCGCTGGCCGGGTGTGACCCAGGAGGGAGCGGTGGACGACGATCACATGATCTCCACGGTGGATTTGCTGCCGACGATCCTCGACATGCTCGGCATCGCCTCACCGGGAGGTTTTGACGGCAGCTCCTTTGCCGATGTGCTCAAGGGCGGCAGGCAGCCGGAGCGCACGATGGTTTTCAAGGAGCATAACGAGAACTCGGGCGGCCAGAACACGCCCATGCGCGCGGTGCAGACCAAGGACTGGCTCTACATCTTCAGCCCCTGGTCTGACGGAAAACGCATCATGACTGGAGCCACCAACGGCACCGCCACCTGCCGCCAGATGCGGGTGCTGGCCAAAAGCGACGAACAGATCGCCGCCCGCATCGACCTCTTTGATCACCGTGTCCCCGAGGAGGCTTACGAGGTGCGTTACGATCCCGATGCGCTGACCAACTTGATCGCCAAGCCCGAAAATGCTCCCCAGGTGAGCCTGATGGAGAAGGCTTTGGAAGCATGGATGGTCCGCACGAACGACCCGCTGCTCGAAGTCTTCCGCAAACGTGATGACGCGGCTTTTCGCGAGGCCTACATGAAGGGCCTCGAAGCTAGGCAGGTAAGCGCCAAGGACCGAAAGGCTGCCGTCAAGGCACGAAAATCGGCTCCGAAGGCGGCGTCGCAGGACCTCATCTCCCTGGAGGTGCCCACCAAGGTGCTGCGTGGTCAGAAAACCGTGGTGAGGCTGCAGCACCAGCTTCCTGCCGGGATGGGGCAGAAGCCCGTGCAGGTCACGCTGAAAGGGGCGGGCAACGAACGCATCGAGCGCAAGGAAGTGCTCGTCAGCGGCAGCGGCACGGTGGAAGTCAGCTTTGACATCCCGGCGACGCTTCCGGGAGGCCGCGTGAGCTTTGCAGGCCTTGTCGGCAAAGGCATTCAGGATGCCCTTCAGCACCTGCAGTCCAAGCCGGTGAAGGTGGAGTGATTCAGCCGAAGAGCAGCCTGCCAAAGAAGACGGCGGCCACCATTCCGATGAAGTCCGCCGTCAGGCCTGCCATGAGGGCATGACGGAAGCGGCGGATGCCGACACTGCCGAAATAGACGGTGAGCACGTAGAAGGTGGTTTCCGTGGAGCCGTAGAGGATGGCGGCGGTGAACTTCACGGTCTCGCCCAGGTCGGAGCGCGTCAGGATTTCGTTGAGGATGCCCTGCGCTCCGGAGCCGCTGAGAGGGCGCATCAGCGCCAGCGACAGCAACTCGACTGGGAAGCCGAGCAGTCCCAGCAGCGGAGCCAGGGCATATTCCAGCAGCAGGAAGGCGCCCGATTCCCGCAGGATCGCCAACACTGCGAGCATGGCGACCAGGTAGGGCATGATGCGCGTGGCCACGGCGAACCCCTCCTTGGCACCTTCCACAAACTCCTCATACACCCTCACGCCACGTGCCCAGGCCAGCCCGACGGCGGCCAGCAGGATGGCAGGGATGGCCAGGCCCGAGGCGCCATCCATGGTGCGCCTCCAGACCTGAGGTTCGGCCGCTATGGCGACCGCGCTTTGGGCCGCTTTCTTCTCCTGAAGGACTTTTTCCGCCGTGGCTTTCCGCTCGGCAGCCCTTTCGATCACGGAGGCAAGTCCGGTCTGCTGAAGCAGGCCTGAGCGCCAGTCCTTCGGGCCGAGTTCCAGCACGGCCACGCCGAAAAACAGCACCCCGACGAGCCCGAGCGCCATTTTTCCGCCCCGGGTCATGCCGAGAGAGGTGGATGCGGCCGCCTCGGCTGCCTTTTCCGGCTCATCAGGAAGCTGCGGTGAAAAACGCTGGTAGGTCTTGGCCGCCACGACGGCGGCGATGGAGGTGCAGGCAGTGGCGATGAGGGTGGGCAGGATGACGCGGAAGCTGTTGCTGATCCCTGCGGCATTCAGGAAGTTCATCGCCGTGATCGGGATGAGCGTGAAGCCGGCGGTGTTCAGGGCCAGGAAGGTCACCATGGTGTTGCTGGCGCTCTGCTTGTGCGGATTCAGCTCCTGCAGATGTCCCATGGCCTTCAGGCCCATGGGCGTGGCATTGTTGGCCAGCCCGAGCATGTTGGCGGAGAGGTTCATCACCATGGCACCCATGGCGGGGTGCTCCCGCGGAACGTCGGGGAAAAGGCGGCGAAGCAGCGGGGAAAGCAGGCGCACCAGGGCATCGAGAGCCCCCGCCTTCTCCATGAGCCTCAGCATGCCCAGCCAGAACATCATCATGCCCGCCAGTGGCAGGGCGATGCCCATGACGGCCTTTTCAGCGGCCTTCATGGCGGCGTCAATCACGCTCGCCTCGCCCGACACGCGGCCCACCAGCCCGGCGACGATCAGCCCAACAAACAGAAGAATGGCCCAAATGTGGTTCAACATGGTGAAAGGCAGTGTATCCGCCTTCGGACAGTCGGCGTAAAGAAAAGTGCTTGCCCGAAATTTAGACATCGGGCAACCCGACGTTCGACAAAGTCCCCTTCCTCCGTATTTCCCGACCCCCGCCCATGTCCTTCCCGATCCAGATGGCCAGCCAGCTCAGCGGTCTCAGCCCTCATGTGATCCGCATCTGGGAGCGACGCTACAACGCCCTGAGCCCGACACGCACCTGCACCAACCGGCGGATGTATTGCGAGGAGGCGATTGAGCGGCTGAAACTGCTTCGCGAACTGACCGAGGGCGGCTACCGCATCGGCACCGTGGCCCGCATGACGACGGAGGAGCTGAAGAAGCTCTGCGACCAGATGCTCACACGCACGGGGCCTCAGGCCGCAACTGCCACCTTCAGCGTGGATGCCACGCCGACGCTCGAAGCCCCACAGGATTTCGTGCGCCTCGGCCTCGAAGCCAGCAAGGTCTATGACAGCGACCGCCTGCGTCGGCTGCTTCAGCGCGCCCGTCAGCAGTTTGGCCAGCGCGGCATGCTCCACCACGTCATCTGCCCGCTCATCGAGTCCATTGGCCAGCAGTGGCAGGCAGGGAACCTGCGTCCCGCCCATGAGCACGTGGCCACCTCCGTCATCCGGGAGCTTTTGATGACCCCGGTGCCGGGCAGCCAGACGGCCCCCAGCGCCCCTGAGATCATCATCACCACGCCTTCAGGAGAGATGCATGAGCTGGGTGCCATGCTGGCAGCGGCCTCTGCCCGTGATCTAGGCTGGAGGATCACTTACCTGGGGCCCAACCTGCCGATCGAAGAGATCGCCGCCTGCGTGAAGGCACGCCAAGCACGGGCCCTGGCGCTGAGCGTGGTCTATCCGGAGAAGTGTCCCATCATCGAAGACAAGCTCCGCCGCCTGCGGCAGATGCTGCCCGAAACGGTGGCGCTGATGGTCGGTGGGCGTGCCGCCCACGGTTATCGTGAGCGCCTCCCTGAACTGCCCATTCACTGGGTGCATTCGCTCGGGGAGCTCGACCAGATCCTGGTCAAAATTGCCTCCGGGGGCTGATCAGGATTTCATCTCGGAAAGCGCGCTCTGCACGTCTCCACGGTAGGGGATCCCCTCCTGAGCACCATGTTTGAGCGTTGAAAGCGCAGCCGCGGCATTGGACCAGCGAATGGCTTCGAGCAGGTCGGTTCCTTCAGCGAAATGGGTGGCCAGGGCTCCCGCGAAGGTGTCGCCAGCGCCCACGGTGTCCACAGGCGTCACCGGATGGGCGGGCACCTCCTCCACAGCGTTCTTGGTGATCAACAAGGTGGGCTGACCGCCGCGGGTGATGATGACGTGACGGATTTTTTTGTCCGTAAGCCGTTCCTTCCAGGAGTCGTGGTGGGCTGCGGCGGCGGCCGGGCTGAGGTCAAAGATGCGCCTAGCCTCGCTCTCGTTGACGATGAGCACGTCAATCTTCACGTCACCCCACGGAAATCCGGGCACCACTGGCGAGGGGTTCAGCACCACGGGCACCTTGGCCTCGTTGGCGATCTTGATGGCATCCACCGCCGCCTCGAGCGGGATCTCCAGCTGCAGCAGCAGCGCCTTCGCCA
>CALDGV010000263.1 GCA_937941745.1 uncultured Prosthecobacter sp.
GCGTCGGAGTCGGGGTGGGAGTCCTTCCAGGCGGCGAAGGTGAGAGGCTGGGAGGTGGTGGTGGCCGGACCGGCACCTTCATCCATCGCGACCGGCACAGCGGCAGCAGCCATGACCGCGCTGTTGCGCTCACGCTGCGCCAGCGGGTAGCCGGTGCCACCAGGACTGCGAAGCCCGAGATCGAGCGTGAAGTCATAGTTCGCATCCATCCAGGCATCATCCACACTGCCTTCGAAGCCGCCTTCTGCCGCGCCCGTGGGCTCGCCGCCAGGAATGAGGGTGAAGACACCTGTGCTGATGCCGGTGACGACCGGTGTGGAGGCAGTGACGAGGTTCTGCCCCACATCGTCATCACCTGCGACCACGTTGGTGATGGCAATCATGCCGTGCAGCACTTCTCCGACAGAGAACTGGCTGGCTGGCAGGTGCAGGAAGTAGGAGCCTGGGTTGAGCCCTTCAATGAGATAGCGCCCCTTGTGATCCGTGAGAGCCACGCCCGCAGGCTCATCTGTACTGACATTGGCTCCCTGGTTGAAGATGAAGACATAGGCGCCCTCAATGCCTTCACGATCATCGTAGAGGCCATTGCCGTTCAGGTCGATGAACAGAAGGTTGCCAACACCCATCGGCGCCCACAAACCGAAGTCGATCGAGAGATTGGTGTCCGAATCCGCATCACCATCGGTGATGGATTCACCACCCATCGTCAGGCTGACCACCGGACTGAACAGCGCCGAGCCCGGTCCTCCTGGCTGTGAACCATCGTTGTTGTCATTGATGTTGTTGTCCGCCGTGGCGGGTGTGCCAGAAGTGTCAGTGTAGCCAGCGGGCGGATTCACGCGGATGTAGTAGCTGCCCGGCGGCAGGTTGGTGAAGCTGTAAAGACCATCCGCACCCGTGGTGAGGGTGCTGCCAACCTGGGTGTCGGCGACACTGCCGCCAATCTGGTTGTCCGCACCGGGGCTCATCAGCAGCACCTGGGCTCCCGCCACGCCGGGCTCACCCAGATCACGCACGCCGTCATTGTCATCATCCTGCCAGACGAGGTTGCCCAGCGTCAGACCTCTGACCGCGATGGTGAGCGATTGAGTGGACTGACAGCCAAGACTGTCGCTCACACGCACCGTGACGGTGGTGCTGCCGATGGCAGACGATGTCCCGAAGATGACGCCCGTGGAGGCATTGAGCGAGAGTCCTGCAGGCAGGGTGCCGCTGGTGATCGTCCAGTTGGAGTAAGGAGCCGTGCCACCGCTGGCGGAGAGCGTCTGTGAGCTGAAAATGGAATGTTGGAAGATGAAGGCCCCCGGAGTGATCGAGATAGCGGGGCAGGAAGGCGCGATGACATAGCTGCGGGAGCCGGTGCAGCCATTCGCATCCGTGGCCCGAAGGGTGAATGCGGCACTCGTGGTGGCGTTGGGAGTGCCGGAGATGACCCCTGAGCTGGAGTTCAGCGTTGCCCAAGCTGGCAACGCTCCGCTGGAGACAGTGAAGGTGTAGGGTCCCGTGCCCCCGGAGGCTGTCAGGGTCTGGCTGTAGGCGGTTCCCACAGTGCTGCTGCCCAGGCTGGAAGGCCCGACACTGATCACCGGGCAGGCCCGCAGGCCAAAGTCGATGGTCAGGTCCGTGTTGGCATTCGTGTCACCATCCGAGGTGGACTCCGTACCACGGGTGAGGGTGATCACTGGACTGAAGACCGAGGTGCCGATGCCGCCCGGCTGGCTGCCATTGTTGTCATTGTCCACGCCATTGTCCGCTGTGGAGACGGAGTTTGAGGCAAATGGCAGGCTGGCAGGCGGCGTGACCATCACAAAATACCTCCCGGAAGGCAGGCTGCTGAAGGTGTAGATGCCGGATGAACTGGTCGTCGTGGAATTGGTGCCTCCCGCGTAGAGCATGTCATCCGCATCCCCGACCACGTTGTTGGCCGAAGTGTAGAGCTGCACGGTGACGCCGCTCACTCCGGACTCACCACTGTCCTTGATGCCATCATTGTCCGTATCGTTCCAAACGAGGTTGCCGATCGACATGTCGGCAGGCTCGACATTGATCAGGTAGTCCTCGACCTCACCAATGCCACCTGCACCCAGGGCGGTCAGCGTGCTGCTGGTGGAAAGGCGGAAGCGGGCGCCAAGGTTGAGCGAAGTGAGTGCCGTGGAAGGCACCGGGACGCTCAGGTTGACATTGCCGTCCGTGCCCGTGGGCACATTGACCTGGATGCGCTCGCCTGAGTCCACGAAGTCGCCGTCCATGTTCCAGTCAAAGAAACCCACCAAATAGGCCGTGCTGCCCGTCTGGTTGTATGCGCGCACGGGCAAGGTCATCGTGCGGCCACGGCCAAAGACCGGCATGGAGGCGATGGCGTCTTCGTCATCCTGGGCGTCCGCATCATCGCCCTGGGCATTGATGGAGGCGTTGGCCGCATGCTCGCCATCCACCAGGGTTCCCAGCCTGAGCTGTGAATTGATGACGTGCGTGGGACCGCCATTTTCCTGGGCCGTCTCGTAGTTGAGCGCCCCGACGCCATCCGCGGTGTCAGGAAGGTCGCCGAAATCGAGCGTGGCGGCCTCGATCTGAAGGCTCATCGTCTTGCCATACGAGTTCGGCACATAGGCGAGGAAGGCTCCATCATAGGCCAGGGTGTCGGCACGCAGGCGAGCCACGCAGTCCCCATAGCGGGTGGCCACATAGATCTTGTTGTCCAGCGGGCTCCAGCGCAGCCCCCAGGCATCCTCCACGCCCACGTTGTTCAGCGGTGTAGGCTCCTGATAGGTGGCCATCAGGCTGCCCTGAGGGCTGTACTTGCGGATGCGCGAGGCGCTCGGTGTCGGAGGGCTGTCAAAGATGTGAACCTCGGCGGTGTAGATGTTGCCTGCATTGTCCACATCAATGCCCGTGAGGTCGTTCAGGCCGGTGATGATGGCGTTGTAGGAACGCGTGGCCGGACTGGTGAAGGTACTGGGCTTTGGATCCACGCGGAAAACCTTGCCGCTGCCACGCTGGGAGCTGCCGTTCGGGAAGGTGGAGCTCTGGTAGTTGTCCGCCACGTAAAGGAATCCGTCTGCACCGACGGAAATGCCCCAGGTGACAGCGTTGGTTCCATTCAAGTTCACACGCCCGATTTCAGCACCATTGCTGAGGTTGTGAACGGAGACGAAGCTGTCGCGAGGATAGTAGATGTAGCTTCCCACCGTGACGTGCGTGAGACGGTAGAAGTTCGTGGTGGTGGACTGATACTGACCCTGCTGGTTGTAGCGGAACGTGCCTGCACTGCTGCCACGCAGGCCGCCCACATAGACATCCTGTCCGTTGAACCAGACGCCGTGAGGATTGTTGATGCCGTTCGTGCTGTCGCTGGAATTGCTGCGCAGCCAGGGCAGTCCGCCCCAAGATCCGGGGATCTCAATGGCCGTGCTGCCGTAGCCGACAAACTTGTGCACGATGTCGAGGTTCAGGTCGGCAAGGTACATGACCAGCCGCTCATGCTGGGATGCCGGAGGCACGAGGCCGAAGTCGATCGTGAAGTCGCTTTCTCCCAGCGCGACTTCGATGATCGGAGAGCTCACCGGCCCGCCGATGGGCCGCTGGTAGCCGTTGCTGTCATTGTCCTGCTGGTTGTCATTGAGGTCCACATCGCGGCTCACCCAAGGTGTGGCCGCCGGAGGATTGCTGATGATGACCTTGAACCTGCCCACGGGCAGGTTGCTGAACTGATAGGTGCCACCGCCGCTCGTGGTCGTGCTGGCGTAGCTTCCCTCACCCGCATCCACAAAGTCGCCGTCGTTGTTGGCATCATACCAGAGGGTGACCGCCACTCCATCGATGCCATTCTCAGCGGCATCCTTGATGCCGTTGTTGTTGGCATCATTCCAGACAAGGCTGCCGATGTGACTGGCCGGATGGATGACATTGGCAAAAGAACGCGTGCCCTGGCAGCCATTGACGTCCGTGGCACGGATCGCAAAGGCATAGCTGCCTGCGCTGGTCGGTGTTCCAGACAAAACCCCTGCCGTGCTGAGCCCGAGCCCCGGCGGCAGGCTGCCGCTGGAAACGGTGAAGGTGTGGGGTCCGGTGCCGCCGCTGGCGCTCATGGAGGTGCTCTGTGCCGTCCCGACGACGCCTGCAGCGAGGGTGCTCGGGCTCACGGTGATGACTGGGCAGATTTGCACGGTGATCGCCTGTGTCCCCTGGCAGCCTGCGGCGTCCGTGACCCTCACGGTGACGCTTGAACCTGGCGACGACACGGCGGTCGGCGTGCCGGAGATCACGCCGGTCGAGCTGTTTAGCGTCAGGCCGGAAGGCAGGCTGCCGCTGATGATCGTCCAAGAACCATAGGGAGTGATTCCACCACTGGCGGAGAGCGTGGTGGAGTAAGCACTGCCTACCGTGCCTCGTGGCGGGGTCAGCGGACTGATGCTCAGGACGGGGCAGACCGGTGTGATGCTGTAAAGCCGTGTTCCCTGGCAGCCATTGGCATCCGTGGCCCGGATGGTGAAAGTGGCGGTGTTCGAGCTGTTCGGCGTGCCGGTGATGGCCCCCGTGCTGCTGTTGAGTGCAGCCCAGCCTGGCAGTGCTCCAGCGCTGACGGCGTAAGTGTAAGGCGGAGCACCTCCAGAAGCGCTCACAGATTGATTGTAGGCCAGGCCAATCGTGCCGTTGCCCAGCGATGTCGGGCTCAGCGAAATCACAGGACAGATTTTGACCGTCACCGTCTGCGTGCCCACGCAGCCATAGGCATCCTGGACCTGGATGACGACCGAAGTCCCGGCTCCATTCGCCGCTGCTGGAGTGCCGGAAATCAGACCGCTGGAGGAAAGACTCAGGCCCACGGGCAGGGCTCC
>CALDGV010000264.1 GCA_937941745.1 uncultured Prosthecobacter sp.
TCCGCTTGTTGGAATACACCGGATCAAGCGGCGGCTTCTCCGGTGGATTCGCCAGTCGTGCCCCTTCGAGAATGCCCTGACGAATAGCCGCCTTGCGCTTTTCCCAACTCGCCAGATCCGGCGTGGCCTTCTTGAAGGCCTCCAACTCCGCAATGGCCTCTTCCGGTGTTTGCGCATTGCCCATCCGCAAATGCCAGCCCTCAGGCAGTGCCTTCGGCGCTTCCGCTCCGAGAAGAGACTGACCGCACAAGCCACTCAGCAACGCGGTGCCTGACTGCGTGATAAAAGAACGCCGGGTGCGGGATGTCGGGAAAAGAGTCGGATGCATCAAATGCGAGAGTTGGTGTGGATGGTGGCTCCTCGACGATGCCGAGTGCTGCATGATTCTACGAGCCTTATCAGCGAGGCTTATCGTGTGTCTTGGAGCCACAGTCGCTTGAGTCATTCGATTCGGAATAGAAACGGCGACAAAAAACTCGTGAAAGTCGGGTATTAACTGGATGCGCTTTTTCTTCCTCTCGCTGTTCATCGTCACGTCTGCCGTCATCGCTTCCGCCTCGGATCTTCATGTGGGGGCGGCCACGGTGGACATCACACCAGACCGCCCGGTGGCGCTGGATGGACAGATGCATGTGCGCATCTCAGAGAAACCCGAGACGCAGATTTATGCCACTGCACTGGCTCTGGAGTCCCGAGAAGGCGAGAAGGTGCTGGATCAGGCGATCATGGTTTCCTGCGACATCGTGGCGATCCGCACCGGGCTCATCGAGCTGGTGCGCGAGAAGGCGAAGGACAAGCTGCCGGGCTTTGATCTGAACAAGCTCTTCCTCAATGCCACGCACACCGCGCCGGTGACGATGAAGGGTGATCGTTACGCTTTGATCGGCAAGAAGGTGATGATGCCCATGGAATACACCGAGTTCATGGTGGGCAAGATTGTGGAGGCGATGGTGCAGAGCTGGAGCAGCCGAAAGCCATCGAAAGCAGGCTGGGGCCAAGGGCAGGCCGTGATCGCGCAGAATCGTCGCGCGACCTACGCGGATGGCACCGCGAAGATGTATGGTGCCACCAATGTGCCAGAGTTTCGCGGGATCGAGGGCTATGAGGATCACAATCTCGATGTGCTGTTCTTTTGGGACATGAATGACGCGCTCATCGCCACGGCGGTGAATGTCCCGTGCCCCTCGCAGGAGGTCGAGGGCCTGAAGGTGATCCACGCCGACTTCTGGGATCCGGTGCGCCGCCAGTTACGCGAGCGTCATGGCAAAGACCTGCACATTCTCGCCTGGACCGGAGCCGGTGGCGATCAGGTGCCGCGGCCGATGTATGGCAAGGCGGCGGATGAGCGCATGCGTCGTCTGCGCGGCCTCACGCGGCTCGAAGAAGTCGCCCGACGTGTCGTGCGTGGCTGGGAGGAGGCGTATGAAGGGGCCAAACTGGAGCCAGTGACCGGTGCGGTGCTTCAGCATCACACGAGAAAGATCGACCTGCCCTGGCGGAAGGTGACGGAGAAGGAACTGGCCGATGCTCAGAAGGCGGTCGAGCAATACAAAGACGATCCCAAGGAGCAGTGGAAGTATCTTTGGAACAAAGGCGTGGTGGATCGCTACGAAGCGGAGAAAGCAGGCACAGCGGGTGTTTTCCAAATGGAACTGCACGCACTGCGTCTCGGCGATGTGGCCATCGCCACCAATGAGTTTGAACTCTACACCGACTACGGCGTGCAGATGAAAGCCCGCAGCCCGGCGGTGCAGACCTTTCTCATCCAACTCACAGGCTCAGGCGGCTATCTCCCGACCCCTCGCGCCGTGGCCGGAGGCAGCTACAGCGCCATCATCCAAAGCAGCCGCATCGGCCCCGAAGGCGGCCAGGTGCTGGTGGATGAAACCGTGAAGGCATTCAACGAGTTGTGGCCCGCGTCAGCGACTACCGAGACCAAAAAATGACAACCCGATCCCTCATCCTCGCGCTGCTCCTACTTGCCGTGGACAGCGCCCTGCTCGCGCAAGGGCCGGGCCGGCAAAGTGCTTTTGCCGGAAAACGGGTGCTGTTCATTGGAATCGACGGCTGTCGTGCAGATGCGCTGACGGCGGCGATGGAGCGTGGCATGGCTCCGCAGATGAAATGGCTCAGCGAGGACGCAAACGGACTCATTTCGCTGAAATGCTACGCCGGGGGCGAACTCGGCACTCCGACGCATCAGCCGACCGTCAGCGGTCCTGGCTGGACGAGCCTGCTCACGGGCG
>CALDGV010000265.1 GCA_937941745.1 uncultured Prosthecobacter sp.
GCAGGCCCGAAACACCCTGGGGCAGCTGGAAAAGCTGCTGCACCTCCGCCTCCGTGAGGGCGCGGTTGAAGACCGAAAGGTCGTCCAGGTGCCCCACATAGGCGGCGCCCAGCACCAGCGCCACCGAGGCAGGATCCCAGGCGAAGGTCAGGTCCCAGCCATCAATGCTGCCCTGCTTTTGGCCGTTCAGATAGAGCGCCCCCGTCGGCTTGCCCGCCTTGTGGTTCACATCCGCCAGCGTGAAGACGGCATGCGTCCAGCTCTCGCGGGAAAAGGGCGGCTTGGACACCTGCACCATCGGCCGCTTTTCAAAAGGGATCTGTTCCCACTGCACGTTCGTCGGATTCCAGATCTCCGCCAGAGGGCGGATCGCATAGCGGAAGAAGCGCGGTGTCTCATCCTTGGAGAACTCCATGAAGATGAAGCCCTTCTTGCCGTCGTTGCCCACGATCTGCACCGGGTCGCAGTAGCCCGGCTCCAGGTCCTCGTCCGGGTTCAGCTTGAGCCAGACGGAGACCGTGGCGTTCCAGGCCTTGTCGTTGCTGTAGCCCAGCATGTTCACCCCGCTGAACATCGGCCTCGTGGTCCCCTTCTTTGGGAAATGCAGGCCGCCGCCAAACTTGCCGCCGGCCGGGGCCAGCTTCACCTCCTCATTCAGCGCGCAGGGCACGCCCTTCTTGCTGTAGCAGGTCCGGTCTCCCTTGCTGAAATCCGCCTCCAGCCCCGCATCAAACGAGGCGTGAAACACGAGCGCGG
The DNA here is from genome assembly GCA_937941745.1 of uncultured Prosthecobacter sp. Lineage (GTDB taxonomy): Bacteria > Verrucomicrobiota > Verrucomicrobiia > Verrucomicrobiales > Verrucomicrobiaceae > Prosthecobacter. The sequence goes on from CALDGV010000265.1 coordinate 757, forward strand.
ACTTCAGGGCATCCTGCGCGGGCAGGGCGGAGGTGGTGAGCAGGACCAGGCTGGAGAGGAGTTTGAACGTCATGGCGCAACGACTACGCCCGCTCCCCTGGGCGGCTTGCGCATGAGTTGGCTCCACCAGCGATTTCACGCCCCCGCCAGCAGGGCGCGCGCATGTTCCCGCGCCGACTCCAGCCGCCCGCCCAGCATGCGCGCCAGCTCCTCGATCCGCTCTTCTTCGGCCACCTCGCGGATGCTCGACTTCGTGCGGTTGCCCTCGATGTCCTTGGTCACGACGAAGTGGCTCTTCGCCAGCGAGGCGACCTGCGGGAAGTGCGTGATCGCGATCACCTGATGCGTGCCGCCCAGCGAGGCCATCTTCCGCCCCACCGCCTCCGCGATGTTGCCGCCGACGTTCGCATCGATCTCATCAAACACCATCAGCGGCACGATCTCCTGCTTCGCCAGCGCGCTCTTCACCGCCAGCAGCACGCGCGACATTTCGCCCGAGCTGGCCGTGAGCCGCAGCGGCTTCAGCGGCTCGCCGGGATTCGGGGCAAACTGGAAGTCCACCTCCTCCAGCCCGTGCCGCCCCGGCTCCTCCAGCCGGTTCAGCCGGGCCTCAAACACGCTGCGTTTGAAGCCGAGATCGAGCAGATGCGAGGCGACCTCTTTCGCG
>CALDGV010000266.1 GCA_937941745.1 uncultured Prosthecobacter sp.
GAGGTGGCGGCACTCAAAGTGGTCCCCGTATTGAATAAAAGCCGTCCCATCTGCACCGAAGCGGTGTCTCCGCTCAGGTTGATCTGGGCATTCCCGGTTAAATGCACATCGTTGAGCAGTTGCAGCGCCGAACTGGCTCCACCTAGTGCGTTCACCTCCGCTTGCCGTAGGTTGGACACTGTGATCACCTGCCTCACATGGCCGGTGTCACGACCGGCATATCCCAAGTTAATGTTGCCGCCACCGCCGCCATTCACATAATCGATGCGGATGTCATGCAGTCCGGCGGCTAGGAAGATGGGGGCGCTGGAGAGGTCAGTGTTGCCTTTTCCGCCGTCGTTATTCACCACCAACACGCCGTCGATAAAAATGCGCGCCCCGTCATCGGCGCTGGCAAAGAACGTGTAGGCTCCGGCTTGGCCAATACTTACTTGGCCGATCCACTGCGCACCTGTAGCCGCAGGGATGGTGTTGAGATTCGATAGCTCTTGATTCGTCTGGGTACTGAGCGCCGTGCCGGTGAAGTCCACTCGGCTGCTGTTTCCGGTGCCATTGGTCGCGAACACTCTTCCCGAGAGTCCATTGCTGGTCGCATTCACCCCGTTGATGTTCAAAGCGGCACCGTTCTCCAGTGTGATTTGATTGCTGCCCAGGGGATTTTTGATCACATCGCCGAACTCAAACGGATCAATGGTGAGATCGGTGGAGTTCACATTGACGCCCAAGGTGACCTGCTGCCCCACCGTGATGCCCCCAGTGAGAGTGGTCTCATAATTGGCACCTGCGGTGCCCAGGTTGAGCACCGCCCTGTTGCTCCCCGAAAAGCTGGAGACATCATCAAAAACGATCGTCAGTCCGTTTGTTCCGCCCAATCCTGAGGTGATGTTGGTTTCGATGTCAGTCCCGCCAGTCGAGTCTCCCTTAATCGTAATAGTGGGAGTCAAGCCCTCAAACGTCAGCGTCCCGATCTCGGAGGATGCTATCAGAGCAACACCTGAGGCATCAAACACAAGCCCACCCAAGTTGATGGGTTCATCAATGAAAATAGAGCTTGGTCCAAGTCCCTGATAGCCAAAGACCGCCGTGTGCTGCCCAAGGCTGTCCCACCCTTGGGCAAGAGACAGATCAGGCATATTAGGATCCAGCAGAAAATCATCCTCCAGATGCCAGTTTGCGGTGAATGTATTCCAGTTCCCACCTTCCTGAACAGAACCTATGACCCCCCCCCCGTCGTCTGGAGCCCAATAAAAAGTCGCTCCTCGGAGACTGGTCGAAGGTTGCGCGATGACCATGATCAAGGTCATGAACCAGCCAAGTAAGATGCGGTGGCGGCGGAGTGTTTTCATGCAAAAAAGAGGAGCAAAAGTGAAGCGGAAAAGATGATAAATGGTTTCAAAATCAGTCACCAGCGATGCTCTTGGGAAGAATCCTGCTAGCTGTGCTGAAGTAGAAACGTTTGATCATGAATGCGCGTGGTCGGTGAGGCTGGAATCCAGGGTGTCAGACAGGATTCCGCAGTTTGCGTTCAGAATAGCGAAAATGCCCCGTGTACGTCAATGCAAATACATCGACCATACCGATTTTC
>CALDGV010000267.1 GCA_937941745.1 uncultured Prosthecobacter sp.
CGGCATGAAGGGCACGAAGAGCGCCTTCAGCAGGGTCGGGCTCGCCTGCGTGCCCTCCGCAGTCACCGGCTGGAAATCGATGTTCCTGACATACCAGGCGAAGCTGAATTCCACCAGCGCCAGCACCACGCCAAGGGCAGCAATCCCCGCCCCCAGACGATGCTTGTGCTCCAGAAAGAGCTTCAGGCCGCCGGAGATCAGCACACAAAGGCCTGCGAGGATAAAGCAGGCCGCAGCAAGCTTGAAAGGGACGGGTGACAGCTCCTCAGAAGCTGCAGCCGTGGCGAGAAAAAGGGTCACAGAGCTCATTTCACCTCGAAAAAGTATCCTGCAATGCCCCAGGCCACATCCTGCCGGGGAAGGATGCCATCACCCCCCAGGTAAAAGCGGCTGGCGATGAAGTAATTGTCCCTCTGGATCCCGCCCTTTTTGCCGGTGGAAAAGAGATCCGCCACCGCCATGCCGAGGGTGCCGGCCAGGCCTTCCTTCTGCCGCACATGCTCCCGGAAGTCCGCCTCATTCGGATTGGTGAAGGCCAGCACCAAAGCGATGGCGGCCAGGAGAAACAGGGGCTTTTTCATGAGCAGGAGTCCGTGCCCCCGCACGAAGCGAGGGCCTGCGACTATCTGTCCCGCATCCTCGGCCGGGCAAGCGAGGTTTTCAGCACGGCAAAATGGGGCTGAAGAGAACAAGTGCACAAACCGCCCGCCTGCGGAAAATGACGTCATGTCCGCCGCACCGCTCAGCACCTGTTCGCTACCAGACATCGCCCGGGACCTGACGCCCTTCTTCGCGCCCAGGTCGGTGGTGCTGATCGGTGCCACGGAGCGCGCCGGCAGCGTGGGCCGGGCTCTTTTGGACAATCTGGCGACTTTCGATGGGCCGCTTTTCCTGGTGAATGCGAAGCGTCGGGAAATCCTGGGCCGCCCCTGCTTACCCACCGTGACGGCCATTGGCTTGCCCGTCGATCTGGCGGTGATCGCCACCCCTGCAGCTACGATGCCGCAGGTGATCCGGGAATGTGCCGCCGCCGGGGTGCGTGTGGCGGTGATCATTTCGGCGGGCTTCAAAGAAACCGGCCCCCAGGGTGTGGCGCTGGAGCAGGAAGTGCTGGATGAGGCCCGGAAAGGCGGGCTGCGCCTCATCGGCCCCAACTGCCTGGGCCTCATGGCTCCCCACACGGGGTTGAACGCCACCTTTGCCACCGCCCTGGCCCAGCCGGGGCGTGTCGCCTTCCTGAGCCAAAGCGGCGCGCTCTGCACCGCCATCCTCGACTGGAGCTTCCGCCAGCATGTCGGTTTCAGCGCCTTTGTCTCCGTAGGCTCGATGCTGGATGTGGGCTGGGGCGACCTGATCCGCCATTTCGGCGAGGATCCGGGCACGGAAAGCATCGTGCTCTACATGGAATCCGTGGGAGATGCGCAGGCCTTCATGGAGGCGGCGCGCCTCGTCGCGGCCCGCAAGCCGATCATCGCCATCAAGGTGGGCCGGACTGCCGATGCGGCAAGGGCGGCGGCCTCCCACACCGGGGCCATGACCGGCAGTGATGCCGTGCTGGATGCCGCCCTGGAGCGCGCCGGGGTGCTCCGGGTGGACACCATTGAGGAGCTTTTCGACATGGCGGAAGTCCTGGCCAAGCAGCCCCTGCCCGCAGGTCCGCAGCTGGCCATCCTCACCAACGCCGGCGGTCCCGGTGCCCTGGCAACGGATGCCCTCGTGCGCAGCGGCGGAAAGCTCGCCACCCTGGCCTCTGAAACTCTCACCCGGCTCGACGGCTGCCTGCCGCCCCACTGGAGCCACGGCAACCCCGCCGATGTCCTTGGTGATGCCGATTCCGAACGCTACGCCCAGGCGCTGCACGCTCTGCTGGAAGATCCTGGCACCCACGGCCTGCTGGCCATCCTCACCCCGCAGGCCATGACCGCCCCCCTGGCCACAGCGCAGGCATTGATGGCCGCCGCAAAAGACACGCACAAACCCCTCCTCGCCAGCTGGATGGGCGGTGATGCTGTGGAAAGCGCCCGCGAAGCACTGAATGCCGGCGCGATTCCCACCTATGACTATCCCGATGAAGCCGCCCGGGCCTGGCAGTACATGTGGCAGCGGCAGGAGCGCCTGCGCTGGCTTTCTGAGACCAACCGCCTCGCCTGCACCGCCCGCCCCGACTTTCCTCAGGTCCAGGAGATCACGCGGCAGCATCGCGCTGCAGGCCGGCGGCTGCTGAATGAAGTGCAGGCCAAGGAACTGCTCGCCAGCGCCGGGCTACCGGTCCTCGCCACCAAACATGCCGCCACGGCAGACGAAGCCGTGGAGTTGGCGATGCAAACGGGCTTTCCCGTGGTGATGAAGCTCCAGTCCTCCACACTCACTCACAAAAGCGATGTGGGCGGCGTGCAGCTCAACCTCGGTGATGCAACCGCCGTGCGCGCCGCCTGGCACCGCATCCAGCAGGCTGTCAGCCCGGAGGACTTTGAGGGTGTCAGCGTGCAGCAGATGATCCGCCAAACCGGGTTGGAGCTCATCCTGGGCCTCAGCCAGGACCCCCAGTTTGGCCCCGTGCTGCTTTTTGGAGCCGGCGGCGTGCTGGTGGAGGTGATGCAGGACCGGGTGCTGCTGCTGCCGCCGCTTTCGCCCATGCTGGTGCGCGACCGCCTGCGCCACACCCGCATCTTCCAGGCTCTTCAGGGCACGCGCCACCTCCCTCCGGTGGACCTGGATGCTCTGGCAGACCTCCTGGTGAAGCTCGGCGACCTCGCGCTCGCCTGCCCCGAGATCCTGGAGCTCGACATCAATCCGCTCCTGGCCTCATCGGAAGCGCTCCAGATCCTCGACGCACGCGTGGTTCTGCAGCCGGCGGACGCTGACTGAGCCTACACCGGCTTGATCTCCAGGCCCTTCAGCCAAGGCGCAGTGATTTGAGGCGGCATACCGCCAAAGGGCTGGTAGGCGGGAAGCTGGATGATGCTCATGCTGTGCGGCTGGCTGGCGATGAAAAACATCGCATCGGCGCAGTCGGCGCAGGTGATCATGGCACGCTTGTGCTCTGCCGTAGGTTGCACCGGGCGCTTGGCCACCAGCGGCGTGTCTGCTTCGCCTGGGGCATATTCGGAAAGCACGATGCCGTGGGCGTTCAGCTGCATGCGGGCGGCAAAAAGCATGCCATGCACGGCCCACTTGCTCGCCGTGTAAGGAATGCCGGCATAGGAATCAAAGCCATGACCCGCTGTTGAGGAAACGACGACCACGCGCCCGCCCCCGGCGGCCGCCATCAGCGGCGTGACCGCCTGGATCATGTTCGCCACGCCAAGCACATTGATGTCCATGACCTTCCGCCAGCTCTCTTCCGTAACCAGTTTGGCTGGATCAGCATGAGCCAAAAAGCGGTCGGGAGTGTTGATGCCTGCGGTGTGGATGAGGGCAAACGGCGTGCCCGCCTTTTGCACGACCTTCATGGCAGCGGCGATGCTTGCCGTGTCCGCCACATCGCAGACGACGGGGATGATGTTGGCCGAAAGCGCCGCGGTTTCCTCCAGCGACTCCAGCGTGCGCCCAAACACAAAGGTCTTTGCTCCGGCCTCCGCGAAACGCTTCGCCGCCGCCTGTCCCATGCCGCCGCCACCGCCGGTGACGATCACGATCTTGTCAGTCCAATTCTGGTCCATCGGCCGAGGCTAGCGAGTCCATGCGGCCCGTCCAGCCTGGGTGCTGGAGAAAGCTTCCCTGACCTGTCATCAAGACCGCCGGCTCAGCAGAAGCGGCTGCATGGAGGTTACCTCAAAACCACTGGCAGCGAAAAAAGGTTACCTCTTTTTGCCATGCCCAGCCAACGGCATTCCCGTCCTAAACTGTTGGTGGACATGCCATTATCCGAGACCGAAACCCTGCCCACCGCCTCTTCCCCCCCCTTGGACGACCCAGCCGAGCTTTTGAGCAGCGCCCGTGCTCACGGATCGAAAACGGAGCCCATCACTTTCCTGCCGGACAACGCCAGCAGCCTGCAGATCCTGCTCTCAGAAACGGAATCTGAAACGTCACAGGTCTATGCATCCTGCCCGGAATATTCGGACGATCTGAACTTGAGGGATTCAGGCATGTTCTGGCGGACAGCGCTGATCGAGCTTCGGCTGCAGCTTCTGCACAACAGCCGCTACCAGTTCGAAAGCACGTCGGATTTCGAGAGGTTCTGCCAACTGAAAAGCGGCTGGGATGCCTGGCTGTCCGGCAGGTTTCGGTCCAACAACTTCATCAACAATGCCAGACAACGATGCCAGGCACTGGCGGCATGGCTCGGACAGGTGGAGGAATTCCATCGGAAGATAGAGCAGTCGAAGAACCTCACACAGCCTCGCGGGAAGCTGGCCCTGTTTCAGTTGAAGTCGTTCCAGAATGACTGGCAGGACCTCTCCTCCTCCCTAGAAGAGCGGCTGGCCGCTCTGTCCTCGAGCCTTCCTGAAGGCGTGTTGGAGGATGGCGACCTGATTCCTTCGCTGACCGACTTTGTCCGCCTCGATGCAGCAGTCGCAGCGGGGGAGAATGACCTCATCATTTCGTTCCTGAAGCACCAGGATCTGATCCAGAAGATTCTTTCCCAGGCCCATTCCAAGACCATCCGCGAAGACCTTTGCTCCGCCGCAGCCAGTATCGTGACCCTGATGCATGCTCATGCCAGCCAGCAGGAAAGCCTGGATACGATCCAGCGGCTGCTGAAGCAGGGACACATCGACAAGGCCCGGCGAGGCTTTCACGAGTTCAAGACCGCCGAATTCGAGGACCTCGACGCCATCAGGCATGCCCTGGCTCAAAAGCTGGGCAGGGCGCTGCGGCGCTGCCGGAAGATCGAGCAAGCGTCGGCCTTTTCAGCGCTCAAAACCGCCCGGGAAGTCGCCAGCCTCTACCCTGAGCTGGAAGGCGGCAGCCATCTCGATCTTCTGCTGCAAGCCGCCCGTCGGCGGACGCTGAGGTTTCTCGGACTCCTGGGTCTGACCTCGCTGCTGCTCATCCTGGGTGGCGGTGCTTGGTGGATGCGTCACCAGGCACCTCAGAGCCTGTCTTCCTCTCCTGAAATGAGCTCTGGCTTGATTCAAAAGCCCACCAAAGCACCGCGCTGGGTCGCTGGATTTTGATGAAATGCCCGGCGGCCGCTGCCAAAGCGCGCAAGACAAGCCTCCCTGAAGAACTTCCTTGGGCGAATGGCTCAAAATATCACCATCCTCGGCGCGGGCGTCATCGGCCTGAGCACCGCGCTTTACTGCGCCCGCCGCGGCATGAAGGTCACGGTGATCGAAAGAAAGCCGGGTCAGCGTGATGGCTGCTCTTTTGGCAATGCCGGCATGGTCGTGCCGAGCCACTTCATTCCGCTCGCGGCCCCGGGCATGGTGGCCCTGGGGCTGAAATGGATGTGGGACCCGGAATCCCCGTTCTACATCAAGCCGCGGCTCGACATGGACCTCGTGAACTGGGGCGTGAAGTTCTGGAAAGCCGCCACCCAGGGCCGGGTGCAGGCAGCCGCGCCTGTGCTCCGGGACCTGGGCCTGCTGAGCCGCGAATGCTTCGCGGAAATCGGGCTCGATTTCGGCCTCGTGAAGCGAGGGCTGCTCATGCTGTGCAAAGAGCAGCGGACCCTGGATGAGGAAGGTCACATGGCGGCGAAGGCCAACGCGCTCGGCATC
>CALDGV010000268.1 GCA_937941745.1 uncultured Prosthecobacter sp.
CAGCGCGCCGCCCATCTTCCCGCAACCAATGAGTCCAAGTTTCAGCATAGTTGGACGATGGTGGCGGGTGCTGGCTGAGCTTGCAAGAGTGCTTTGGAGGTCGCCGCCCTTCACCGCAGGGTTTACAAGATGGCAGGATTCACAGGATTTTTCAGCCGTTGGTTTGAATCCTGTTCATCCTGCCATCTTGTGAATTCAGTCGAAACAAGTCCCGAGACACCCTGGCGCATCGCCACCGACACTGGCGGCACGTTTACCGATTGCCATGCCCTTGACCCCCAAGGCCGGGAGACCCGTTGCAAGGTGCTCTCCACCGGCTGTTTGAGAGCCGTGGTGGGTGATGATGGACTGTTGAAGGGGTTGCCGCCTCTGCCGGAAGGTTTTTTGATCGGATTTCAGGTCCGCGCTGTGACGGAGGAGAGGCTCGAAACCGTGGGCGAAGAGTCCATTTTCCAAAACTGGCCTCCCGGCACTCTGCTCGAACTTACCACAGGTGAAGAAGCTCCCGTGCTTGGGGCGCGCATCCTCACCAACACACCTCCGGGAAAAGCCTTTCCGCCGCTGCGGCTCCGTATTGCCACGACTCGGGCCACAAATGCGCTGCTGGAGCGCAAGGGAGGTCGCATTGCCCTTTTCATCACCCAGGGTTTTGGAGATCTGCTCAGCATCGGCGACCAGCGCCGGAGTGATCTTTTTGCCCTCAAGCATGAACCTCGTCCGGTCTTTCACGAGGTCGTCTGCGAGGTCTGTGAACGTGTCAGTGTGAGCGGTGAAGTGCTCGTTGCCCTGGATGAATCTGCAGTGCGCACCGCTGCGATGGATTGTCTGGCGCAAGGCATCTCCACTGCCGCCATCTCGCTGCTTCATGGCCATGCCCACCCGCAGTACGAGCTGCGCGTCGCGGAGATCCTGCGGGAGGCTGGGTTCACCCATCTCACGCTTTCCCACCAGACGGCGGCTTTTGCGAAGCTTCTGCCACGCACGCAGAGCACGGTGGCAGACGCCTATCTGCACGAGCCGGTGCAGTCGTTCCTGAATGGCATCCGCCGTGTTTCTCCGGACATGCAGGTCATGACCAGCGCTGGCGGCCTGAAAAGTGCTGACGACATCCGCCCCAAAGACATGCTGCTCAGCGGCCCAGCGGGCGGAGCCATCGGCGCAGCAAACGCCGCGCGCCGGCTCGGCCACACGCGGATCATCACTTTCGACATGGGCGGGACGAGCACGGACGTGGCCCGCATCGACACACGCCCTGGCTATCGGTTCAGTCAGGAAGTCGCTGGAATGAAGCTGCTTGCCCCCTGCATCGACATCGAAACCGTGGCTGCCGGTGGTGGCTCGATCTGCCGGATGTCTCATCACGGCCTGGCCGTTGGTCCTGAGAGTGCAGGCTCGAGCCCCGGCCCTGCCTGCTATGGAAAAGGCGGACCACTGACGATCACGGATGTGAACTTGCTCCTCGGCCGCTTTGATCCCTCGCGCGCACCGATTCCCCTCGATCTCGAAGCGGCTCGTCAACGTTTGCGTGAGCTTCATCAGCAGACCGATGGCACTTGGAGCGAGGTGGAACTGCTCCATGCCTTGCTGCGGCTTGCCATCGAGCACATGACCGATGCCATCCGCCGCATCAGCATCGGCGAAGGCTATGACCCGGCAGATCATGCGCTGCTCGCCTTTGGTGGAGCTGGTCCGCAGCATGCCTGTGCTGTCGCTGAGGCACTTGGAATGAAAACGATCCTTGTTCCCGAGCATGCAGGCATCCTCAGTGCCGCAGGGCTCCAGGAGGCCGTGCCGGAGATCATTGAAGAAAGGGAGGTGAGGATGCCATTGAAGGCGGCATTGAGCGATGGGAGTACGTTTCCAGGCACGCTGCAGTGTGAGCAACGAACTCAGATTGCTGAACTTCGTCTCAAAGGTCAGGACACTCCTCTCCAGGTCGAGTTCACGGATCCGCATGACCTTCCTCAGCGCTACCGCGCTGCGTATGAGCGCCTCTTCGGCTATCCGCCACCTTCCAGCCGTGAAATCGAGCTCGTCTCCATCCGCACCATCACGCGCAGTGGAAAGCCCGAGGCTTCCGAAATTCCGCCAAAAGGCAGGCACGCCCCTTCTTTGTCGGAAACCACACTCATCCAGGACGCCTTCTCCACCCTTGTTGTCGCTCCCGGCTGGAGCAAAGAGCACCTGCCCGGTTTCGGCCACATCCTTCGTTTTGAGGGACAAATCTCCGCTGTGCCTGTGATCGAGCGCGATCTCCTCCGCCATCGCTTCCACAGCATCGTCAGCGACATGGGTGCGCTGCTTTGCCGCACTGCCATCTCCACCAACATCCGCGAGCGGCTCGACTTCTCCTGCGCCTTGCTGGATCCCCAGGGCAGGCTGCTTTCCAGCGCACCGCACATCCCTGTGCACCTCGGCGCGCTCGGGGTCTGCGTGCGTGAAGTGGCGAAGGCCATCCCGATGGCTCCGGGAGACACCATCATCACCAATCATCCGGCCTTTGGCGGCTCACATCTGCCTGATGTCACGCTCATCACACCCGTTTTTCAGCAGGGCACACTGCTCGGCTACATTGCCAATCGTGCGCATCATGCCGAGATCGGCGGCATCACGCCTGGCTCCATGCCTGCAAATGCCTCGCGCTTGATCGAGGAAGGTGTTGTCATCGCTCCACGACACCTCATTCGGGCTGGCGAGTCCTGCTTTGAGGAGGTCAGCAACCTGCTTGCCACCGCATTGCACCCAACGCGAAATCTCGCGGACAACCTCGCGGATCTTCACGCACAGCTCGCCGCCAATCTTCATGGAGTCCAGCGTCTGTGCTCATTGGCCACTGAAAGCCTGCCACGCGTCATGAACGAGATCCTGGAGCACTCCGCCGAAGTCATGCGTCAGCAGATCCAGCGCCTGCCCGAGGTCATCTCCGCCTCGGAAAAGCTCGACGATGGCAATATGATCGCCGTCACGATGAGGAAGGCAGCCGAAACGCTCGTGCTCGACTTCACCGGCACCTCCGACGTGCATCCGCGCAATCTCAATGCCACGAATGCCATCGTCCGCAGCGCCATATTGTATGTCATGCGCCTCATGCTTCAGGAGGATCTGCCTTTGAATGAAGGCCTCATGGAGCCCTTGGAGATCATTCTGCCCACTTCTTTGCTCAACCCAGCCTTCACGGGTGATCCGAACACCGATCCTGCGGTCGTCGGTGGCAATGTCGAGGTCTCTCAAAGGCTCGTCGATACCCTCATCAAGGCTTTGCATCTGCAAGCATGCTCCCAAGGCACGATGAACAACTTCCTCTTCGGTGGAGCAGGCTTCGGTTACTACGAAACCATCGCCGGAGGCAGCGGCGCAGGCGCCGGTTACCACGGTGCCCATGCGCTGCACACTCACATGACGAACACGGCCATCACCGACCCTGAGATCATCGAGCAGCGCTACCCTGTGCGACTGCGCCAGTTCTCCATTCGCCGTAGTTCGGGGGGGCATGGAAGATGGCGCGGCGGTGATGGAGTGGTGCGCGAGTTTGAGTTCATCGCACCGCTGACCGTCAGCCTGCTCACCCAGCATCGGAAAGAAGCTCCTTTCGGTCTTAACGGTGGCCAGCCAGGACAAAGAGGCCGCCAAAGTCTTTTTCACCAAGGTGGTGAGATGGTGTTGGAAGGTTGCACCAGCTTCCATGTGGAGGCGGGCGATCGTGTAGTGATCGAAACTCCCGGAGGCGGTGGCTGGGGCTGAGTTGTTTAAAAGGCTCGTTCACGCGACGATCTGTCGCACGACCCTGCCATGCACATCCGTCAGCCGGTAATCACGGCCTTGGAAACGGTAGGTGAGGCGTTCGTGATCAATGCCTAGCTGGTGCAGCAGCGTGGCGTTCAGATCATGCACATGCACCGGGTCGCGGGTGATGTTGAAGCAAAAGTCATCCGTCTCACCGAACTGGAGGCCCGGTTTGATCCCACCACCCGCGAGCCACATCGTAAAGCAGCGGCCATGATGATCGCGGCCGTGATTCATCGGCTCCAGCTTGCCCTGGGAATACGTCGTGCGGCCAAACTCGCCGCCCCAGACGACGAGCGTCTCGTCGAGCAGCCCGCGCTGCTTCAGATCGCGAACCAAAGCGGCGGCAGGCTGGTCCACATCGCCGCACTGCAGGCGCAGGTCGCTCGGCAGGTTGTAGTGCTGGTCCCAGCCGCGGTGGTAGAGCTGAATGAAGCGCACGCCACGCTCCGCCATGCGCCGTGCCAGCAGGCAGTTCGCCGCGAAGCTGCCCGGCTGCCGTGCCTGCGGTCCGTAGGCATCGAGCCTGGCCTCGCTTTCGTTGCTGAGGTTGGTCAGCTCCGGCACGCTGCTCTGCATGCGGAAGGCCATTTCATACTGTGCGATGCGCGTGGCGATCTCGGGATCACGATGCAGCGCGAGCTGCTTTTGGTTCAAGGCCGCGATCACATCCAGCTGGTCACGCCGCGTTGCTTTGTCGATGCCTTCAGGGTTCGAGAGATACAAAACGGGATCGCCACTGCTGCGCAGCGACACACCCTGATGGTTTGACGGCAAAAATCCCGAGCCCCACAGCCGTGCATACAGCGGGTCAGCAGGCCGCGCCGCGCTGCCGCGTGACACCATCACGACGAAGGCGGGCAGGTCGCTGCTCTCACAGCCGAGCCCGTAGCTCAGCCACGCGCCGAAGCTCGGTCTGCCAGGCTGCTGGTGGCCTGTTTGCAGATACGTCACCGCCGGGTCGTGGTTGATCGCCTCTGTGTGCATGGAGCGGATGATGCAGAGTTGATCGACGATCTTCGCCGTGTGCGGCAGCAGCTCGCTCACCCAGGCGCCGCTGTGGCCATGCCGCGCAAAGTTGAACAACGACGCTGTCACCGGCTTCGACTTCTGCCCGCTCGTCATGCCTGTCAGACGTTGATCGCCGACCACCGAAGCCGGAATCTCCAAGCCGTGCAGCTTCTTCAAACCCGGCTTGTGATCGAACAAGTCGAGCTGTGACGGTCCGCCGTGCATGAACAGATAAATCACCCGCTTCGCCTTCGGCGCGAAGTGCGACAACGCCCGCGCATCACCCATCAATGACGCCAAAGCCATGCCGCCGAGGCTCAAACCCGAGCTTTTGAGGAACTGACGTCTGCTGGCTGACGAAACCATGTGCAACAAGCAACGGCCCACATGCTCACATCATTGCAGTGTGATCGTAACCACCAGACCGCCACCTTCCCGATTTTGCGCTGTCACGGTTCCTCCACAGGCTTCGATGCAGCGTTTGGTGATGGCGAGGCCGAGCCCGCTGCCACCGGTGTTGCGACCGCGGGCGGTTTCGGGGCGGTAGAAGGGCTCAAACAGACGCGAAAGGGCTTCTTCGGGCACGCCGGGGCCGCGGTCCGCGATTTGGATGATGACGCAGTCATTTTCGGCTTTGGCGTTGATTTCGAGGTCTTTGGCGTAGCGGATGGCGTTGCGCACGACGTTGCCGATGCCGCGATCGAGGGCGTTGCGGAGGCTGTGGAGCTTCACATCGTCGATTTCGAGGTTGATGCCGTTTTCGGGGGCTTCGCGGGCGAGGATGTTTTGGAGCAATTCGCGCAAATCGAGGTCTTCAGGCGTTTCGCGGTCGGGGATGGTTTCAGCTTTGGTGAAGGCGAGGACTTCTTCGACGAG
>CALDGV010000269.1 GCA_937941745.1 uncultured Prosthecobacter sp.
GGCCACTGGCACCGGCCAACCCCCGCCCCACAAGCCTCGCCAAGAGCTGCACAAAAGCAATTGTCAGACATGAGGTCAGCGCCAGGGCCAGCATCGCCGGAATGAACACATTGAAGTGAGGCCTGAGATACCTCAGAAAAAACGCAGCATCCTTCCAAGCGGCTCGATCCCAGATTTTCTTGGCAGAAGGAGAAGGTGTTTCAGACATTCGCAGCAGAGGTGATGGTCAAAGGAGCAATGTAGAAAGGCTTTCATCTGCCGCAATGAAGCCGCCGACATCTTTTCACACCCAAATCGGACCATCGACGGAGCTATGACGAGGCAGATCGGGCAATAGCGAGCCTCAAACTCTTCAGGATACAGCTCATTGTGAATAACTTTTATGTAACGATTAAAACGAAATCTTGCATTTAATGAGCCGGGTCACTAATAAAGGATCATGCGCCGTCCATGGATTAAAATCGAAGTCGCCACTCCGGACAAACCAGAGATCTGTGTCATCGCCAACCAACTCAAAATCGATGAAGACATGGTTGTCGGTAAATTAGTCAGGTTCTGGGCATGGCTGGTCCAAAACCAGGTTAACGGAAGCGATCTTGGCGTTACATTAGAGTTTATTGATCGTTTGGTGAGTCGTAAAGGCTTCGCTTCAGCCCTCATTCGTGCAGGCTGGCTGATTGAGGAGGAAGGAGTCCTTTCTGTTCCAAACTTTGATCGACATAACAGCGACCTAGCCAAAACGCGGGCTTTGACAGCCAAGCGAGTCGCCCGGCATCGACTTGGTCAGGGTAAGTCACCCAAAAAGAACGTCGAAATCGTTACAAAAAAAGCAGAACACGATGTCTCATCTCCTACAGAGAACCAGGCAATTTCAGCCCCTTTCGAGGAACCAGAAGTCGTAGAGCAAACTTCACCCTTGGATGACCAAATCATGCCTCAGAGTGACCCTTTTACATCTGACAACGATCACGATGATGTAACGCCGAACTCCGAGGATGAAGTTATTGAGGAAGTTCCTTCCATTAACGCTCTGCCAACTTTTGATGCGTTACATTCAGAGGGTGTTGTTGACAAAGTTTCAGCTGACCTTGAGCCTGAGGCCTCACCAAAACCCACAGCTTCACCCAAAAAGAAAAAAGAGGCTATCGAAGATGAACAACCTCTTCTTTTGTAACGATTCAGTCGTTTGAAAAGAAACGACAGAGTCTTATCAAATTTCGATGTCGTCACAGAGTCGTTAAAAAATCGTCATTGAAGCGCTACAAACAACTCCATGCGTTGATCGCTGACTCTTTCGGCATGGCTGACAACACTGTTGCCTGCCATCCCTGATTAGCTGCCAGTACAAGCCCCATTTTTACCAGGCTGGGCTGTTCTCCTAGCACTCGAATGAGAAATGGCGGGCTTTCGCAAGATGCCGGTCATCACCACGTTTCGGCGGTTCATGAAAATTGCCTTTTTGACTGCTTGTCTGGCTCTCTCGCTGTTTACCCATTCCCTTCCTGCGGCTGACCGCCCCGATGTGCTGTTTATTGCGGTCGATGATCTGAATGACTGGACGACCTATCTGGGTGGGCACCCACAAGCGAAAACCCCCAATATTGATCGCTTGGTCGCACGTGGCACAGCTTTCACCAACTCCCATTGTGCCGCTCCAGCCTGCAACCCATCCCGGGCAGCCTTGATGAGCGGGCTTCGCCCTTGGACAACCGGCATCTACACGAATGGCGACCCGGCCCAGGGGGTGCTGAAGGACGTCAACACCTTGAACCGGCATTTCCTGGCCCAGGGATACAACACCTTGGGTGGCGGCAAAATCTATCACGGCTACGGCAGCGAAGGGAGAGATGACACTTGGACCGAATGGGCAGGCCTTTTCCCCAGCATCAATGAGCATGAGGCCAATCGAAATGGCCTCGGCCGAGGCCATTTCGACTGGGGTGCCGTGAAGGGCCAAGCTTCGGACATGGGAGATTACAAGCTCACCGACTGGGCGATCCAGCACCTCAAGACCGCTCCGACGGAGAAGCCCCTTTTCCTGGCAGTCGGCTATGTGAAGCCCCACCTGCCCTGGTATGTGCCCCAGGAGTATTTCGACCGCTTTCCCTTGGCTGAGATCCAACTCCCCGTCACCAAGGACGATGACCTAGCTGACATTCCACCTCCAGGCATCAAGATGGCGGGCCCGGAGGGGGACCATGCCGCCGTTCTGAAAGGCGATCAGTGGAAAAAGGCCGTTCAGGCTTATCTGGCGACGATTTCCTTCCTGGATGATCAGGTGGGACGGCTTCTGGAAGGTCTCGAAGCCAGCCCAAGAAAGGACAAGACCATCATCGTCTGGTGGACTGATCATGGCTGGGCCTTGGGAGAAAAGCAGCACTGGCGCAAATTTGCCCTCTGGGAGGAAACCACTCGCACCAGCTTTGCCATCACGGCGCCCGGGGTCAGCAAGCCTGGCAGCGTCTGCAAAGCACCAGTGGACTACACACACATCTACCCCACCCTATGTGAACTCACAGGACTGCCTGTACCGGAGCATGTGAAAGGCCCCAGTCTTGTACCCCTGCTCAAAAATCCAGAGCAAGCCTGGAATCATGTGGCGGTCTGTTCTCACGGAAAAGGCAATCATGCCGCCCGGGACAGCCGCTGGCGCTACATCCGCTATGCCGACGGCAGCGAGGAACTCTACGACCACTCCCAGGATCCTTATGAATGGACCAACTTGGCCTCGGATGTCGGCATGAGCGAGGTGAAGGCAAGGCTTGCGGCTGTTTTTCCCAAAGAGGAGGCTCCTCCGACTTCGGGAGGCAAGGGCGGCCGTGGAGATGGCACCGGCAAAGGGAAGGGCAAGAACAAGAAAAAGGATAAAGAAAAGCCTAAGGCTGAGTCCTGATCCCCTGCCCTGAAACATTTCCAAAAGATGACTTCATTTCCCGACAGCTAGGTCAGCTCGGATTCTCCGCACAGCCTCTGCATTGGATTCAAAGGCGAAGTCAGCCAATGGGACTTCGCCCAGGGGCAGGGCAAACCATTCGGAAACTTCAGCCTCAGCGGGCTGAACAGCATCAAAGTTGTCCACCCTGGCCAGATAGAACAGGTCCACGGTGGGCCAGACAAAGCCTTGAAACAGGTAGCGGTTGGGGAGGGATAAGAAGTAGCGAAAGCTTTCTGCGGGGACCCGCAGACCCACTTCCTCCCAGACTTCCCGGGAACATGCCTGCTCACCAGTCTCGCCACCTTCGATGACGCCACCAGGAATCCCCAGTCTGCCGAAACCCGGCTCATGCGCGCGTCGGGTGACCAGCAGGCGGCCTTCAGCATCCAGCAAGACGGCACAGGCGGCCGGGATGGGGGTGATGAAGTGCTGGTAGCCGCATTGAGGACAGACAAACTCCCGGCTGCCGCGTGCCATGAGGCTGCCAGCCCCGCATTCGGAGCAATGGCGGAAAGGTGTATGCATGCGCCATCCTGAAGCGCTTGTGACAGCCACGCCACAAATGTCTTTGCATCGCCAAGGGCATCATGTATCACGGGCCAAATCCAC
>CALDGV010000270.1 GCA_937941745.1 uncultured Prosthecobacter sp.
TGCTCGTCGATGGCAAAGGCGAATACCACACGCTGCCCTTCACCATCGAGTGCCGCGCGAAGCTCGACAGCAAGGACCGCTTCAACATCCTCGTCGCCTGCAATCACAAGTCTACCGACACGCATTGGGAGCTCTACACGCACGCAAAGCGCGGCACGCTCGCGCTCTACATGCCCGGACGCGGCGGCGACTACGACTCGAAGGTCGATATTTGCGACGGCAAGTGGCACAACCTCGTCGCCAGCGTCAGCGCTGAGCTCGTCACGCTCTGGGTGGACGGCAAGATGGTGCTCGAAAAGCCCACCGGCAAAAAAGACGGCCTCGTGATCCACGCGGGGGTCGAGTCCATTGCCTTCGGTCGTCTCGTCGAGGGCACCATCGGCTGCGACGGCCTCATCGACGACGCGCGTCTCTCACGCGGCGTCATGAAGCCGCGCAAAAGCGACGCCCCCCGCCTGCGCATGGACAACACGCTCGCCGTTTGGAGCTTCGACGACCTCGGCACCGCCGCCCCTGTCGTCAAAGCACCCGATCCCGCGCCCTTCACACCTGACCTCCCGCCGCTCAACAAGGACGACAACCAGCACTGGCAGGAGTTCGTGAACCGCGAGCGAGTCTTCGACTACTACGGCAAGCAGGCGCTGCAGTTCATGAATCAAACCCTGCCCGAGCTCATCCCCGCCTTCCCCGGCGTGGACGGCGGCCAGCAAGGCCACTGGGGCAATCAAAACGACGCCGTGACCTGGAAAGACGACCGCTTCGCCGCCAGCGATCTCGGCAGCGTTTTCAGTTGCGTCTTCAAAGGCGCGGATGGAACGGTGCCGAAAGGGATCTGTGTTAGGTCGGGAAACAAGTCAGCCTGCTTCGATCCAACGCTTTGTGTCTTTGTCGTGGGATGGAAGAACGGCTTTGTTCGGCTCAACGACAATCGTCATGGCTTCATGGGGGGCGGACAATTGGATGGCGAGGTGCTGGGTGCCATTACCAAAGGAGATTTCCCTCCACGAGACTACCTCGGGTTTTACCGCCATGGCCAAGAAGTCATCTTCGCATACTCACTCAAAGGCCGCCTATATTTATCCAAGATCGACGCTGAGCATCAGGAGCCTGAAAAGCTTGCCCATCTAACCAAAGGCGGCCCCGCCCAATGGCCGAAGTGGATCGAAACCAAAGGCGAACTCGGCACGCAGACGCCATTCGCCACGGACCGCATTACGATCCCGTTTGAGAATCCGTATGGCACGCTGTTCTTCATCACCGCGCATGATTTCTTCTCCGACGGCACCGCCGCCATCGCCACGATGACGGGCGAGGTCTGGCTGGTGAAAGGAATCGACGAGAAGCTGGAGAAACTGCGCTGGAAACGCTTCGCCACCGGCCTGCATCAGCCGCTGGGCATGAAGGTCGTGAAGGACAAGCTCTACGTCCTCGGTCGCGATCAAATCACCTGCCTGCACGACCTCAATGGCGATGACGAGGCCGATTTCTATGAGTGCGTGACGAACACGATGCAGACCTCGCCTGGTGGACATGATTTCATCGTCGGACTCGAAACTGACGCGCAAGGGCGATGGTATTTCGCCTCTGGCAATCAAGGCGTGTGCCGCATCACGGGTCGCGATCAACTCGACGTGCTCGCCACCGGCTTCCGCAATCCAAACGGTCTCGGCATTTCGCCCGATGGACGTTTCATCACCACCAGCGTCCAAGAAGGCGATTGGACGCCCGCCACCTCCATCTGCCAGATCGAACTTGGCAAAAACGAAGGCGCTCACTTCGGCGCAGGCGGTCCAAAGAACGGCCAGCCGCCCGAACCCGTGCTGATGTATTTGCCGAGAGGTGAGGACAACAGCGCCAGCAGTCAGGCATTCATCTCCGGCGATAAATGGGCTTCGCTCAAAGGCGATGGCAATTTGATCCACCTCTCCTCCGGCGGCGGCAGCGCGTGGCTCGTCATGCGGCAGAATGTGAAAGGCCGCTGGCAGGGCGCTGCGGTGAAGATCAGCGGCAATTTCGACTCCGGCCCGCAAGCTGCGCGCTTCAATCCGAACGACGGTCATCTCTATGTGAACGGCATGCAGGGCTGGGGCAGCTATACGCCCAAGGACGGCTGCTTCCAGCGTGTGCGCTTCACCGGCGGCGAGAAACCCGTGCCCATCGGCTTTGAGGCACGCGACAACGGTGTGCTGCTGCGCTTCAACCAGCCCGTGAAGGAAGCCGATGCCTCCACCAGCTTCGCGCAATGCTGGAACTACCGCTACAGCGCCGCCTATGGCTCCCCGGAGTATTCCGTGAAGTATGCCGACACGCCGGGGCATGATCCGCTCGAAGTCCGCAGCGTGCAGCAGCTCGACGGCGGCAAGACGCTCTTCCTCGAAATCCCGCAGATCATCACCGCCAGCCAGATTCACCTCCGCGTCAGCACCGGCCACGACATCTTCCTCACCGCGCACGCTTTGGCCGAACCCTTCACCGACTTCCCCGGCTACACGAAGATCGCTAAAACCCACCACGCC
>CALDGV010000271.1 GCA_937941745.1 uncultured Prosthecobacter sp.
TCGGGCATTTTGTCACCGCGTATGGCCGGAATGCGACGGAGCGTCGTGCAAGCCGCGTGGAGCTGTGGAACCAGCAGAGCGAGTTCGCGCTCGGCTTTCTTTATCCGCAGACCGTGGGCCGCGAGAGCTTCGTGGTGGCCACGACGGCGGCTGCGAAGCATAAGATCGCCGCGAAGGCGTTTCCCGAAGCGGTGAAGAAGTTCATCGAAGCTGGTCCCGAGCTCAAAGTGGCGATGGAGGTGCCGAACGAGCAACTTCTCGCCGCGACAACCGATGCGACGATCACCAAGGGCATCGGTTTCCGCATGCGTCTGCCGTATCGAGCACCCACAAAGCTCGATGTGCTACTCAACGGTCACGCGCTGAAGCCTGTGGCGACGGATGGCTACGAAAGCTGGTTCGCGGATGGCTTCACGCAGGTGCAGGTGAACGTGCCTCCGCAGAAGCTTGCAGCGGACGGCCTTTACTTCATCACCTGCGCCTACGAACCCGATGAGCAGCGCCCGAACGGCTGGATGCCGCCCGCCGAGGTGCGCAAGCTGTGCGCCACGGACAAAGCCGATGCCACGCCCGCGACCTTTGTCGATGTGGCGTATGGCTCGCACTTTCGCCAGACGATGGATGTGTGGCTGGCGAAGTCGGAGAAGCCCTCGCCGGTGGTGTCTTACATCCACGGCGGCGGCTGGGGTGCGCAGGACAAGACGGACATTCACCAGCATCTTGATGTGCGGGCGTTTCTCGATGCCGGCATCTCCGTGGTATCGATCAACTACCGCTTCCTCGCCGATGCGAACGCCGCGAAGGTCACGCCGCCGCTGCAATGGCCGCTGATGGATGCGGCTCGGGCTTTGCAGCATCTGCGCTCGAAAGCTGGCGAGTGGAACCTCGACAAAACGCGCATCGCCGCCAGCGGCGTGAGCGCCGGTGGCTGCTCCAGCCTCTGGCTCGCGATGCACGATGACATGGCCGATGCGAAGTCTGCCGATCCCATTGCCCGCGAGTCCACTCGCGTGCTTTTTACCGCGACAAAGGCTCCGCAGACCTCGCTTGATCCGAAGCAGCTCGTCGAATGGATTCCGAACAGCGAATATGGTGGCCACGCCTTCGGCTACGTCGGAAAAACGCGAAAAGAGAGCTTCGCCCCCTTCCTGGCCAACCGCGAAAAGCACCTCGCCGACCTCCGCGAGTGGTCGCCGATCTCTCACGCGAGTGACGACGATCCTCCCGCCGTCATTTTGACTACCAAGGAGGACAAACCACCGATCAAAGGAGAAGCGCAGAAAGACCCCACGCACAGCGCCGTGCTCGGTTTGATGCTCCAGGATACGCTGGGGCCTCTCGGCGTTAAATGCGAGGTGCGGCATCCGTTGGATGGCCGACCGTTGACCACTCTCCAAGAACTCTTGATTCAACACCTGACATCAAAACAGCCATGAAGCGATCCATTCTATCCATCCTATTGCTTTCCAGCTTTTCTGCTGGTGCTGGTGAGCCCATCAATATCGGCAGCCGTCGCGAATTGTTTGTGGATCGTTTCCTGATCGAAAAGCTCCACGGCACAAGCTTGCGGCTTCACCCTCCACGTGATGAAGGCGTCGCCTTCAAGTTCGACAAGCCCTGGGAGGGCCTCTTCAGCGGTTATGCCACGATTGTAACACTCGAAGATGGAAGACTGCGTGCCTACTATCGCGGCAAAGCTGTGGCGAACAAGGATGGCAGCGAGGAGGAACTTACCTGCTGCGCTGAGTCCACCGATGGGCGCACCTGGACCAAGCCAGAGCTGGGCCTCTTTGAAGTCATGGGCACGAAACAAAACAATGTGGTGCTCATGAAGGTCAACACGGCGACACACAACTTCAGCCCGTTCCGCGATGAACGTCCCGGTGTGCCTGCGGATGAACGTTTCAAAGCCTTCGGCGGCACGATGGAAGGCGGTGGCCTGACGGCGTGGAAATCACCCGACGGCTATCGCTGGCAAAAGATGGCCGCTGATCCGGTCATCACCAAAGCCATGGTGCCTTACAAATACATGTTTGACTCACAGAACGTGCCCTTCTGGTCGGCGGCAGAGGGCAAATACGTGGCCTACTACCGTGTGTTTGAGAACGGCATCCGCCGTATCGTTCGGAGCGAGAGCTCGGACTTCCTGAAGTGGTCCGCGCCTGTGCTGCTGGAGTATCGCAATCCAGAGATGGAAGCGCCCATCGAGCATCTCTACACCAACCAGACGCATCCTTACTTCCGTGCTCCGCATCTCTATGTGGCCATCGCTGCGCGCTTCATGCCAGGACGTCGTGTGCTCACCGACGAGCAGGCCAAGGCGATCAACGTGAATCCCGGCTACTTCAAAGACACGTCCGACGCCATCTTCATGACCACCCGGCCCGTCGAGGGCTCTGAACATGTCGGTTTTTATGACCGTACCTTCCTCGAAGGTTTTATCCGCGGAGGCATCGGTGCGCAGAACTGGGTCTCACGCACGAACTACCCGGCTTTGAATGTGGTGCCGACGGGGAGTGACGAGATTTCGGTATATGTGAATCAAGACTACGCGCAGCCCACCGCACACATGCGTCGCTACTCACTGCGGACTGACGGCTTTGCTTCGTTGCATTGCCCTTACGCCGGCGGTCATGCCATCACGAAACCGCTGGTGTTTGCTGGGCATGAGCTGTCACTGAACTTTTCCACCTCCGCTGCTGGTGGGGTGAAGGTAGGGTTTGAAGATGCCAATGGCAAAGCTGTTCCAGGCTTCTCAATTGAAGATTGCATCACGCAGATTGGCAATGAACTGGACCGCAAGGTGACTTGGAAATCTGGCGCGGATGTCAGCTCCCTCGAAGGCAAGCCAGTGAAGCTGCGTTTCTCCATGAAGGATGCCGACATTTTCTCGTTTCAGTTCACCAAGTGAGCCATCCCATGAAGACCGCGTGGTCCTGTTATGCGCTCGTTGGTGCATCCTTGTGCTTTGTTGCCAATGCTTCCATCAAGGGCGCCAAGGAGTCCATTGGCGGCATCTGGATGATGGGGCAGTCGTTGTGTGATGGATCGGAGTCGCTGCCGGTGGTGAGTGAGAAGGGGAGTGCGTGGGGCAATCTAATGTTTCAGCGTGGGGTGCGGACGTGGCTGGCGAAGGACAACTCGGCGACGCCGGAGAAGCGAGCCGCGGAGCAGTTTCAGTTCGTGCCGCTGCGGGCGACGGTGAATGGCGGGCTCGGCGAGACGGTGGCGAACGGCATGGCGGATCATTTGAAGGCGGCATTGAAGGACAAAGATGCACCGTCGTATCTCGTGGCCTGCGCGGGGCAGGGTGGGAGGCAGATTCAGGAGCTTTCGAGTGCGGATTTGTCGGTGGATGAACGCACGCCGGAGTCGCGACGCCATAGTGGCGGGTATTACCGGACGAGCTTGGACGATGCTCGGCGTGCGGTGGAGCAGGCAAAGGCACATGGTGCAAGCTTTCGTGTCGAGGCGC
>CALDGV010000272.1 GCA_937941745.1 uncultured Prosthecobacter sp.
CCTTCTTCAACAGGCACTTTGGCCTGGGTGTTCAGGAACCGATCCAGGAGCGCGATTTTGTGGTTTCCAATAAGGATGAACTGACCGTCTGGACCTCGGCAAACCCCAAGCCCTCGGGAGATCAGGTCGGCGAAGCTCACGAAAAAGCCATCTGTGTCTGGTTCAGCCTGCAGGATGCCCGTTGGCAGGCCGATTCCCGGGCAGCCGATGCCCTCATTCTGAAAGCCTGGAAGCTCATGGTGGGACGCGAGCCCGCCCATAGCACCGACGTCACCTACGAGGCTGCCGGTAAGGAGGACCGCGGCAGCTACATGGTCATTCAGGGAAGGACAAAAAACACCACCTATGGTGAAGAAGTGGCTGCAAGCTTCCTGTTTCCCAAAGACTGGAAGGGCAAGGCTGCACTCTGGCTGACCCATGCCGGATTCAGCAGCCTGCATGCTGCTGGCCCCACACCTGAAGTGCAGAAACTGCTGGATGAAGGTGTGGCCATCGCCTGCCCGCAGCTTTATCTCGAAGGTGCCGCCGAGCAGCCTAAGGCCGGTGACAACCTCAAGGCCCGGACGAACGATTTTCGCGAATTCAGCGGCTACACCTATGGCTACAACCCCACACTGCTGGCCCGCCGGGTGCATGATGTCTTCACCATGGTCGCCATGATGCAGAGTCATGAAAAATGGCCCGCCCAGGACATTCGGCTCATCGCCACGGATGGGGCTGAACCGGTTGGGTTGGTGGCCGGGGCGCTGCTTGGAAAGGTGCTTGCCCGTGTAGATGCGGAGCCTGGGGACTTTCGTTTTGCCCGGCTGACCAACTTCTGGGACATTCATTTCGTTCCCGGAGCGGTCAAATATGGGGATGTGGAGGCTCTCGTCCGCCTGAATCGTCGCTGATCTAGCATCAAGCCTGATTTGTGGCGGAAAAACCGCTTGCCGCCGTGGAGGATGCCCCTATTCTCCGCGCCCCTCCCGTCCGGCTTTTGTCAGTCTGGAGAATTCAGCAAACCTCAACCCGCAGGTTTTCCGGATCAAGGCTCGCTGCCTTGAGCATGCACCCGCTGAGTGCATGTGCGGAACTCAAGCACCCTCAACTACACTACATGTCCCAAATCCTCGCCGAACTCGTCGAAGCTGGTGTCCATTTTGGTCACCAGACCAAGCGCTGGAACCCGAAGATGAAGCAGTTCATCCTCGACTCCCGCAACCAGATCCACATCCTCAACATCGAGGAGACTGTGAAGCAGATCGAAGCCGCTGCGGCTTTCCTTTCTGAACTCGCCCGCAAAGGCCGCCGCATGCTCTTCGTGGGCTGCAAGCGCCAGGCCCAGGAAGCCATCCGTGAGGCCGCTGAGGCCTGCGGTCAGTTCTATGTGAACCATCGCTGGCTGGGGGGCACCCTCACCAACCTCGAAACCATCCGCAAGAGTGTGGCCCGCCTCGGCTATCTTGAGGAAATCGAGAAGAAGCCCGAGTTCAAGTCCATGTCCAAGAAGGAACTGGCCTCACTCAACCGCGAGCGCATCAAGCTGGAGCGCAACCTTCGCGGTGTCCGCGGCATGGAGAAGTATCCAGATGCCGTCATCATCGTGGACAGCGCCCGTGAGCACATCGCCGTCAACGAAGCCCGCCGTCTGAACATCCCGATTGTGGCCCTGGTGGACACGAACGCCGATCCGGACCTCATCGACTACCCCATCGCGGCCAACGATGACGCCATCCGCTCCATCCGCATCATCCTGCAGAAGCTGATCGACCCCGTCATCGCTGCTGCTGGTGAGAAGAAGTAATTCATCCAATCTTTTTACCCCCAAACCGAATATGGCAGAAATCACCGCCAAGCTCGTCCAGACCCTCCGCGAAAAGACCAACGCGGGAATGATGGAGTGCAAAGCCGCCCTCAAGGAAGCCGATGGCGACCTGGAGAAGGCCGAGACCATCCTTCGCAAGAAGGGCATCACCAAGGCTGAGAAGAAGGCAGACCGTCAGACCAAGGAAGGCATCGTCGCCAGCTACATCCACATGGCAGGCCGCATCGGCGTGCTCATCGAGGTGAACTGCGAGACCGACTTCGTGGCCAAGAACGAAAACTTCCAGGCTTTCGTCCGTGACGTGTCCCTGCACATCGCTGCAGCCTCCCCCAAATACATCCAGCGCGAAGACGTCCCTCAGGACCTCATCGCCAAGGAGCGCGAAATCGCCGCTGAGCAGGTGAAGGGCAAGCCCGCCGAGATCGTCGAGAAGATCGTCTCTGGTAAGATCGACAAAATCTTTGCTGAACAGTGCCTGCTCGACCAGGCCTTCATCAAGAATCCGGACCTTACCGTCCGTGACTTGGTGAAGAGCAAGATCGCCGAACTGGGTGAGAACCTGGTCATTCGCCGTTTCGTGCGCTACGCCGTTGGCGAAGAGATCTGATCCCGTCACAACCACAGAGTTCGGCGACGAACTCTTTCTACTTCAAGGAGGCAGCCTCAGGCTGCCTCTTTTTTTGCGGCCATGACAGCCTTCGGATTGGAAGGTTTTTTGAACTTTCCGCCAAATCATGGCGTCGGATAAGGGTAACAACCCCCTCGCACGTCATGCGAACCGCATCCTCAACCTCACTCAGGGGATGCCTGCTGCGGCCCTTCATCCAGGCTGCGAATGCCTGAACAGGCCTTTTCCAGGGATCGAAACCTCTGTCTCAGAACTGCCATGAAACCCCTCTACATCATTGCTGCCGCTCGAACGCCCTTTGCCCGTGCTGGTTCCAGTCTGGCCGGACTGGATGCCGTGGACCTGGGTAAGGCGGCTGTCTCCTCATTGCTGGCCCGGAGCGGCATTGATCCCCAGGCTGTGGACGAAACCATCTTTGGTTGTGTGGGGCAGCCGGCGCAGGCTCAAAACATCGCTCGTGTCATTGCCCTGCGCAGCGGTTTGCCTGAATCCAAGCCAGCCATGACTGTGCATCGGAATTGTGCCAGTGGTTTGGAAGCCCTGACCACGGCGCATGGCAAAATGTGCGCAGGACAGGGTGAGGTGTTTGTGGTCGGCGGCACGGAGAGCATGAGCAACATGCCGCTCTACTTTTCCCGCAAGGCCGCGGGAAAATTTGCCCAGTTGGCCAAGGCAGGGACCCTGCCCGCAAAGCTGGGGGCCGCGACGGCCTTCCGTCCAGCAGACTTTGCTCCTCTGATCGGGCTGAAACTGGGACTCACGGATCCCGTGGTGGAGATGAACATGGGGGAGACGGCGGAATTGCTTGCCCGTGAATTTGGCATCAGCCGCGAGGAGCAGGATGAATTCGCTCTTCAGAGCCACCGCAAGGCTGTGGCGGCCGCCGCTGCCCTGCAGAAGGAGGTCAGCCCTGTTTACGTCATGGGCAGTGAGGTGACTGCCGTGCTCGCAGACAATGGCATGAGGCCTGATTCCAGCCTCGAAAAGCTGTCCAAGCTCAGGCCGATGTTTGCCCGTGAGCAGGGCACTGTCACGGCAGGGAACTCCAGCCAGATCACCGATGGTGCTGTGGCCTTGCTGGTGGCCAGCGAGGAGGCGGTGAAGCGTCACGGCTGGGAGCCGCTCGGCAGGATGACCCACTACATTTATACCGGCTGTGATCCTCGGCGCATGGGCCTGGGGCCGGTGCGTGCCATGGATGCCTTGCTGCATCGCAGCGGTCATTCCCTCGAGGACTTCGATGTCTTCGAGATCAACGAAGCCTTTGCCGCGCAGGTGCTGGCTGTGCGGCAGTGTCTGAAAAACCCTGCCAGCGCCCGTCGTGCGGGTCTTGAGCAGCCTCTTGGCGACCTCCCTGAGGCCCGTCTCAACCCGCGCGGCGGTTCCATCGCCCTCGGGCATCCCGTGGGGGCCACCGGAGCACGTCTCGTCCTGACGGCGCTCGACCAGCTTCATGAAGCCAGGGCCTCTCGTGCTCTCGTCAGTCTCTGCATTGGTGGCGGCCAGGGCGGTGCGGCCATTCTCGAAAGGGTCTGAAACCTCCATCCCATCCACCTCATGAAAACCCATCTACTGGATTCTCTGGTCATCCATCCTGCGAACCCCGCGGCAGAGGCACCTTTGAAGCACTTCCGGCTGGAGTTTGACGAACATCATCGTGCCTGGATCACCTTCGACATGGCGAGCGGTGCCGCCAATGTCTGGAATGAAGGCACTTTCCGTGAGTTCAACCGCTGTCTGGATGAAATCACTCATCATCATGGCGTCAGCGCCCTTTTTATTCTCAGTGCCAAGGAGCGTGTGTTCATCGCGGGTGCCGATCTGAAGTCCGTGAGGCAGGCCACCGCCAAGAAGTTGGAAGGTTTGATTGATCTTGGACAGGCCACTTTCAACCGGCTCGCAGCCATGAAGATGCCAAAAGTGGCGCTGATCCATGGAGCCTGTGTCGGGGGTGGGCTGGAACTGGCGCTGGCATGTGATGTCCGCCTTGCCAGCGACAGTGGGCACACCCGCCTGGGACTGCCTGAAACGCAGATGGGCCTGATTCCTGCCTGGGGCGGCTCGACCAGGCTGCCCAAGCTCCTCGGGCTGTCGAAAGCTCTGGAGCTGATTGTCAGCGGCAGGCTGCTGAAGCCTGAGGAGGCTCTGAAGGCAGGCTTGGTGAGTGCCGTGGTGCCTCGTGAGCATTTGCAAAAGGCAGGTTTGAAGCTCGTCGCAGTTTCCAAGCCCAGCCGCAGACGCTGGGCTGATTTCCTGATGGCGCCGTTCATCGCTCAGAAGGCCAGGGCCGCAGTGCTGACGAAAACGCATGGACTTTATCCTGCCCCCCTTCGGGCAGTTGAGGTCGCCTCACGGGCGCCCTTCACTTCCATGGCGAAGGCCATGGAGCTTGAAAAGCACGCCATCCTCGACTTGGCGCTCACCTCTGAAACTGGGCGCCTGATCGACTTCTTTTTCCGCAAGGAGGACGCCACGAAAAAATCCTGGCCAGAAGGCGTGGCGCTGCCGGTGCATGACGTCACCGTGATCGGTGCAGGAGTGATGGGTTCAGGCATTGCACACTGGCTGGCCTCACGAGGGCTTCGGGTGCTGCTTCAAGACATCAGCACAGAGTCGCTGGCGCGTGGTCTTGGGCGCATTCGCGATCTTTGTGTGGAAGGCGTCAAACGTCGTTCCATCACACGTTGTGAGATGCGAGAGACGCTGGATCTTCTGACGCTTGAATGCGGCAGGGTGCCTTTGAGCCATCAGCAGATGGTCATCGAGGCTGCCACCGAAGACTTGGTGTTGAAGAAGAAGATCTTTGCCGATCTGGCGGCGCGATCAGGGCCGGACACGATCCTTGCCACCAACACTTCAGCCCTTTCGGTGAGTGAACTGGCCGCCTCCGTCCCTCAGCCAGAGCGCGTGGTCGGGCTGCATTTCTTCAATCCAGTGCACCGCATGCCTCTGGTCGAGATCATCACCACCCGGCAAACGTCCAAAGATGTCATCGCCACCACGGTGAGTTTTGTCCAGAAGCTTGGGAAGGTGCCGGTTGTCGTGAATGACAGTCCTGGTTTCATCGTGAACCGCATTCTTGTGCCTTATCTGATGGAGGCGGTGCACCTGCATGAGTCGGGGGTGCCTGCGGAGTTGATTGATGAGGCCATGCTCGACTACGGCATGCCCATGGGGCCGGTGCGTCTGCTGGATGAGATTGGCCTCGATGTTGCCGCGCATGTTGGCAGGACGTTGGAGTCGGCATTCCCTGGCCGCTTTCCGCGTGCCACGATGATTCACACCCTGATTGAGGCTGGCAGGCTGGGCAGGAAGACAGGCGAAGGCTTCTACAAGCACCCGCTGCCTCCAACCCGCAGGATGCCATGGACTGAGGCTGATCGCCGTTTGATGGAGCGGGTGCGCGAACGACTGGGTGGCCTGATCTTTGAAGAAGCTCGCCGCGTCGCCGAAGAAGGTGTGGCGAGGTCAGAGAAGGACATCGAGCTCGCGATGACCCTGGGCACGGGCTTTCCGGTGTTCCGCCCGCTTGCGCTTTGATCCCTGGCACGATGGCTGGTTGCATTCGCTGCAGGTCACGACACCAGTCGAGGTCCTTCCATGCCACCAGCCACAGCCTTTGCCCCCTTGTCGCCAGCCGTTGGCATCGATCTTGGCGGAACCAACATCAAAGCAGCGCTGATTGACCGGGAGACGGGCAGGATGATTGCCAGCCGCTCTCTGCCCACGCTGGATGGGGAGTTCAACGGTGCCGAGCCTCGTTTTGCCCACACTGTCCGCGATCTGGTAAATGAGCTGGAAACTCTGGCGGGCGGGCAGGAGTTGCCGGTCGGTCTTTCTGCTCCTGGACTGGCGAATCCAGGTGGACGCTGCATCGACTGGATGCCCGGCCGCATGCATGGTCTGGAGAAGCTGGACTGGCCTGCTTTTTTGAAGCGCGAGGTCCGGGTGCTCAATGATGCCCATGCGGCTTTGCTGGGAGAAGTGTGGGTCGGCGCAGCCCAGGGCTGCCGCGATGTCTTCATGATCACCCTGGGCACAGGGGTGGGGGGGGCCGTGCTGAGCGGTGGCAGACTTCTCAAAGGCCATGTTGGCCGAGGTGGTCATTTGGGCCACATCAGCATCGATGCCCATGCGCCCAAGGATATCTTCAACACGCCCGGCAGCCTGGAATCCTTCC
>CALDGV010000273.1 GCA_937941745.1 uncultured Prosthecobacter sp.
AAGCTCGGCGGCGGCCTTATCCTGGGCAGCCTTGGAGGTGTAAATCGCGCTGTTGGCGGCAGCGATGGCCTTGGCATTGGCAGCCTTGGAGGCGGTGATGCGCTTCACATCATCCTCGGCATCCTTGATGTTGCTTTGGGCAGCGGAGACAGCGGCGCTGGCGGAGATGTGGCTCATGCGGGCGGTGATGAGCTTGTCCTGGGCCGTCTTGAGTTCCTTCTCAAGGGCAGGGTCTTTTTTGCCTGCAAGCTTGGCGGTGAGGTCGTCCACGGCTTTCTGGGCGGCCGCCTGAGCGTCGGTGGCAGGCTGAAGAGCCTTCTGTTTGTCCGGCAGGACCTTCTGCATGGCCACGATGGCATCCTTGGCCTTGCCGAGGAGGACGTCGAGCGCCTTGTCCTGCGCTTCGATGCGGGTGATTTCAGCCTTTTGGAAGGCCTGCTCCAGCGTCTGGGCGGCGATGATGCCGGAGAGGCTGACGCTTTTCTGCTGACCGGCCAGGCTGCCACGGAGCTCAGCAAGGAGCTTTCCGGCAGTCACATCCCAGACGCGCAGGCTGCCGTCCGCAGTGCCAAGGAGGGCCGTCTTACCATCGGCTGACAGGGCGCTGCTAATGGCATTAACCTTGGTGGCGGCGGTGATGGTCTTGAGAAGGGCCGCATCCACAGAGCGGGCAGGTGCAGCGGCGGCTGCGGAAGGCTGGCGAGGAGTGAAGCGCCAGAGCTTGATCTCGCGGAAGCTGCCGCTGGCCAAGCGGCTGCCATCAGGACTGAAGGCGAGGCTTTGCACCAGGGCGCGGTGGGCATCCGGGATCTGGGCAGCGAGCTGCCGGGTGGCGAGATCATAGATGAAAATGTCGTTGGAGCGTCCGCAGGCGGCAAACCGGCCATCCCGGCTCATGGCAACGGTGTAGATGGGATCAATGCTGGCCGAGAAGGCCTTGAGAGTGACGGCGCGCTCTTGCTGGACGGAGCTTTTGGCCCCCTGGTCGATCCACTGCTTGAGGGTGGCAATTTCAGCAGGGGTGAGGTTGACCGCGCCCGACTTGTTGTTCGGAGGCGGCATCTCCATGTCCTGCTGATGCAGGGAGGCGAGCACGATGAGGCTTTCCGCGCTCTTGCCTGGGACGATGGAGGGGCCGGATTCTCCGCCCTGGATCATCAGCTCAGGCGTCTCCATGTTCAGATCTGCCTTGGTGGTGGTCTTATTGTGGCAGGAGATGCAGTTGGACTTCAGGAAGGGATAGACATCGCGGAAGAAGTCGAGCTCCTGAGCCACGGCGGAGGTGGCGAGGCCAAAAGCGATGAGGAAACGATAGGGCACCATGCGCTGGGGGGATAGATTTGAGAAACCTACGCAGTCAGAAGCGGGAAAAGTTCATCCGGCTGCGGCTCGACGCGCTCTGTGATTGCCAAAACGCCTGAAACAGCCAATTTCAGCGCCCAGTATTCTCCGCCCCCCTGCCCTGGATGTCCCACGACCTTCCGTTTCATATCGCCATCGCCCAGGCTGTCGCCAAAGACCCGCGCTACCATCCCCTGGCCTATGAGTTTGTCCGGGACGCCCTGCATGTAGCCGTGAAGCATTACCGAGAAGGCAAGGAGGACCAGCATGTGACCGGCCAGGAAGTCCTGGAAGGGGTGCGGCTGCATGCGCTGGCCGAATACGGGCCGATGGCGCTGACCGTGCTGAACGAATGGGGCCTGGAACGTGGCGAGGATGTCGGAAACATCGTGTACAACCTGATTGAGACGGGCTACTTCGGCAAAAACGAAGGAGACAGCATTGAGGACTTCGCCGGAGGCTACGAGTTCGAGAAAGCCCTGACCGATCCCTTCCGCCCGGGCTCGACCAAGCTGAAGGCGGGTGATTCCGCATGAAGATTGGCCTTTTCATCCCCTGCTACGTTGACCAGCTCTACCCTCAGGTAGGTCGCGCCACGCTGTCGCTGCTGGAAAAGCTGGGGCATGAGGTGGTGGTGCCAACCGGGCCGGCCTGCTGTGGCCAGCCGATGTCGAATTCAGGCTATGCCCACCTCAGTCAAGGCTGCGTGACCGACTTTTGCGCGCAGTTTGATGGACTGGAACACATTGTTTCCCCCTCCGGCAGCTGCGTGCTGCACCTGAAGGAGAGCCTGGAGGCGCGCCACCATCCTCTGGCGCACCGGGTCCACGAGCTATGCGAATTCCTGCATGATGTGCTGAAGATCACGGAACTGCCGGTGAAGTTCCCTCACCGGGTGGGCCTGCACCAGAGCTGCCACGGCCTGCGCGGCCTGGGGCTGGGCTCGTGCAGCGAGTGCATGACTCCAGGCCTGTCCAAGCCAGCACAGCTACTGAGCTTGGTGCAGGGCTTGGAAATCGTGCCACTCGACCGGCCGGACGAGTGCTGCGGCTTTGGCGGCACCTTCTCCGTGTTTGAACCGGATGTCTCCCTCTCCATGGGGCGTGATCGCATCCGCGACCATGTGGCCCACGGAGCGGAATTCATCACCAGTGCAGACATGTCCTGCCTGATGCATCTGGGCGGCCTGCTGGCACGCGAATCGCCGCAGGTGAAAGTCCTGCATATTGCCGAAATCCTGGCGGGCACAGCCGGTGCAGCCTGAGCGGCTGCCATAGGCCGCGGCTTTGTGCAGTTTCAAATGAAAGACACCCCGCGCTGGCTCCGGCTAAGGCAGTCCATGCTAACTCGTGCCATTTCCCTCTTTTCCCTGGCTGCCACCAGCCTCTTTGCGGCGGATTCCGCCGATGTCGTCATCTATGGCGGCACCTCTGGCGGCATCACTGCGGCCATCCAGACTGCCCGCATGGGCCGCACAGCCATCCTGATTGAACCAACCAAGTTCCTCGGCGGCCTCACCACAGGCGGCCTTGGAGCCACTGACATCGGCAACAAGCGGGCCATTGGAGGCATGTCACGGGAGTTCTACGCCAACATTCACCGCTATTACAGCGATCCTGCGAAGTGGCAGCACCAGACCCGGGAGGAGTACTTTGCCAAAAAACATCACGGCAACTCAGGCGCGGAGACGACGATGTGGACCTTCGAGCCACACGCCGCCTCGGAAGTCTATGATGTGATGCTCAAAGAGGCTGGCGACAAGGTGACGGTGGTCTTCGGCGAGCGTCTGGACCTGAAAAAAGGCGTGGTGAAGGAGGGGGCTAAGATCACCAAGATCATCATGGAAAGCGGCCGGGAGTTCACCGCCCCCATGTTCATCGACACGACCTACGAAGGTGACCTCATGGCGAAGGCTGGGGTGAGCTACCATGTCGGTCGTGAGGCCAACAGCGTGTATGGAGAGACGCTGAACGGCGTGCAGGTGGGCCACAGCATCCACCACCAGTTCACCAAAAACGTGGACCCCTACGTGAAGCCCGGAGATCCCTCCAGCGGCCTGCTCCCCGGCATTGAAAAAGACCCCGGAGAGGAGTTCAGCGGTGACAAGAAGGTGCAGGCCTACAACTTCCGCATGTGCACCACCGACGTGCCAGAAAACCGGCGCGACTGGGAGAAGCCCGCCAACTATGATGAACGCTGGTTTGAACTGGCACTGCGCAAC
>CALDGV010000274.1 GCA_937941745.1 uncultured Prosthecobacter sp.
ATTGGCTCCAGTCGTTGGACGGCTCGGCATAGACCTGGTTGTAGGTCGGGCTTTCGGAAATGATCGCGGAACCGGAAACGCCCATGTGCTTCTCATAATAGCCCTGGGAGCCGGTGGTGGTGAGCACCTGGTAGTAGGCACGCATGACACCTTCCTTCGTCTTGTACTCATAGAGGCACATGACGTTGTCAGGCAGCTCGAACTTGGCCTTGGGAGCTCCATCAGGCCCCGGAGTGCCATCATAGTAATCCACACCGCCCTGGGCGAAGAGAGACACCGGGGTCGTCTCATACATCCAGTTGAACATGTCGATCTGGTGTGCGCCGAGGTCAGAGATCGGACCGCCGCCATATTTGGCAAACCAGCGCCAGTTGCGGAACTGCTCCATGCTGTCGAAGCCATACTTCGCGAGCATTTCCGAGGGGATTTCCTGGTTCTTCGGCACTCCCAGAGGCTGGGAGGCGGCCACGCCACGGTTCCACTGGCCATAGCAGTGAGTCACGCGGCCCAGAAGACCCTTTTTAATGATCTTCTCACGAAGGTGGATGTAGCGCGGGTTCGAGTGGCGCTGGTGGCCGATCTGGAAAATGCCGCCAGTCTGCTTCCAGGCACGCACCATGTCCTTGGCACCGTCGATGGTGTTGGACATCATCTTCTCACAATAAACAGCCTTGCCCTTTTCCAGGCAAAGACGTGAGAACGGAGCGTGAAGGTGGTCTGGCGTGGCGATGAAGACGGCCTCGATTTCAGGCTGCTTTTCCAGCATTTCCTCAATCGTCTCGTATTCAGCCACCGGGCCGTTCACCTGGTGCTTGTTTTCAAACGCCATGCGGCGGGCCACCGGCGTGCGGTTGTATTTCCAGATGTCACACACTGCCACCCACTGGATGCCGCTGGGAATCTTGGAGGCAGCCACGCGGAGGCGGTCACCCTGGGCACCGCAGCCCACGAGGGCACATTTGATGTTGCGGCCCGAGGCTTCACCCTGGGCGATGGCGCTCTTGCTGGTGGCAAGGTAGAGGCCACCTCCGGCCACTGCGCTCGTGCGCAGAAAACCCCGGCGGTCCATGAATTTGGCGAGCCCGCTGACGGGCTTGGAAGAAGGAAGGTCTTGGCTCATAAGCTTCAATTGAGCGTTACGGACTGTCTAAGATCAGGCTTCGGCGCTTTTTGCGGCGGCGCACTTTTTGCGGCGGAGAAGACCGTCCAGGGAAAGATACCCGTGCTTGGCCGTGCTCAAGGCCAGGAAGGTGATCATGATGCTGATGCCGATGTTCACACAAAGTTCGATGTCATCTGGCAGGGCGGCGAGACCGAAGCCCAGGGAAAGGAAAGTGAGGCCGGCAGCCAGCAGAGAAAGCTCGCTGAAGAGACCCACGGCGACCCAGGCACCAACGACGAGAAGAAGGTAACCAACGCTGTGGGCATAGGCATCGATCGCAGAGGCAGGCAGGATGGCAGGCAGGAAGCTGTTGTCCGTCATCAGCTTGGCGATCAGCCCCGTCCTGGTTTCGTAGTTCGCCGCGTTGAAAGTGGCTTCAGCACCATCTCCCGAGCGGAATTTGTCAACACCTGCCATGAAGAGGCGCATTCCGACCCAGAGACGAGTCACAAGATTCGCAGCGGCAAGGTCGAAGCGCGGGCAGCAATGGGAGGAGCAGGCTTTGTCAGACATGGGAGAGGTTGGTGATGATGAAATGATGGAACGGGGGAAGGGGCGCGATTCTGAATGGAGGACCCCACGAAATCCAGCAGAAATTCGGGGGTAGGTCGGAGCCATTCTCAAGACTTACAGACACCCGAAGGGCTCCCGGCAGACCTCCGCACCTTCTTCGCCCTTTTGTGAAGTGTGTTAAACTCTTCCGACAACAAAAAAGCCGGAGCCCCCCGAGGAAACTCCGGCTTGAAAAGAACTGCCATCAGGTTTCTGCCAGTCCGCGGGCCATGACGACCTTGCCGGTGCGGACGGTTTCAACGATGTCGAACTTGCCAAGCAGGCGCACAGCGGCGTCGAGCTTGTCAGTGTTGCCGGTGATCATGGCGATAAGGCTGTCGTCCTGCAGATCGACGGTCTTGCCGGCATAGTGCTCGATGATCTGGAGGATCTCCGTGCGGTCGGCGGCGCTGGCAGCAATCTTGATGAGCACCATTTCCTTGGCGACAGCATCGCGGTCGGTGTGCTCGACGCAGTGGATGACATCAATCAGCTTGTTCACCTGCATGATGATCTGGTGCAGACCCTCGGGGTGGCCGCTGATGCCTATGGTCATGCGGCTGAAACGCGGATCACGCGTCTGCGAGACAACGAGGGACTCAATGTTGAATCCACGACGGCTGAACACGGCGCAGATGCGGCCGAGAACGCCGGGCTGGTTGTTCA
>CALDGV010000275.1 GCA_937941745.1 uncultured Prosthecobacter sp.
TCGCTTTCCAAAGCTTCGGAAGAATATGGTTCAGGCAGCATCAAGGCCGAAAGCCGTGTGGACGGCACGGGCGGCGGTCTCGATGTCGGCCTCGTTGACGATGACGGCAGTCTTGATCTCGCTGGTGGAGATCATGAGGATGTTAACGCTCACATCCGCGAGAGCCTTGAACATCTTGGCAGCAACACCGCTGTGGCTCCTCATGCCGATGCCGACAACGCTGAGCTTGGCGATGCCAGACTCAGTGCGGAGGGTGACCTTGTCGCCAAGGCTGGGGAGAATGGCGCGGAGGGCAGCCTCGGCCTTGGGAAGGTCAGCCGCGCTGAGGGTGAAGGAAATGTCGGTCTCGCCGTCCGTGGAGACGTTCTGGACGATCATGTCCACCATGATATTGGCTCCGGCGATGGCGCCGAAGATGGCGGAGGAGATGCCGGGACGGTCAGGGACATCGTCGATGGTGACTTTGGCTTGATTGCGCTCGAGGCTGACGCCGCGGACGACGACGGATTCCATGCCAGGGGTTTCTTCTTTCACGATGGTGCCGGGGTTGTTGTTCATGCTGTTGCGGACTTCGAAACGGACGCCGAACTTCTTGGCGAACTCGACGCTGCGGCTCTGCATCACCTTGCTGCCGCTGGAGGCCATCTCGAGCATTTCGTCGTAGCTGAGATCCTCGATTTTGGTGGCGGTTTTGACGACACGAGGGTCGCAGGTGTAAACGCCATCCACGTCGGTGTAGATTTGGCAGAGGTCCGCTTTGATGGCGGCGGCCATGGCGATGGCGGTGAGGTCGCTGCCTCCACGGCCAAGGGTGGTGATCTCGCCGCTGGCGGTTTCGCCCTGGAAGCCGGCGAGCATGACGATATTGCCTTCGTCCAGCATCTGCTTCACGGCATCGGGGGTGATGTTGACAATGCGTGCCTTGGTATGAACGCGGTCGGTGGAGATGCCTGCCTGGGCACCAGTAAGGGAGACGGCCTTGCCACCAAGCGCGTTGATGGCCATGGCGGTGAGGGCAATGGTGGTCTGCTCACCAGTGGCGAGGAGTACGTCCATCTCACGCTCCACAGGTTCGCGTTCGGGAGAGACTTCTTTGGCGAGCTTGATGAGGCTGTCAGTCACGCCGGACATGGCGGAGACGACGGCGACAACCTGGTTCCCAGCGCGCTGGGTTTCCAAGATGCGGCGGGCGCAGTTGCGGATGCGCTCTGGATTGCCGACGGAGGTGCCGCCATATTTCTGGACGATGAGGGCCATGGTTGGGGGAGGAAAAGGGCCGCGATAGTGGCACGGCTGGCGGGTGCGGCAAGGAGAAATCGGGCTGGGCTAGGCCAGTGGCCAAAGTGGGGCGGTGGCGGAACCCAAGGAGGTTGCATTTGCCTGCGCCCCCCGCTAACAGCCGGGATGCTCCAATCTTCTGAAAGTCGCATTCTGGTCACCGGCGGCGCCGGCTTCATCGGCAGCGCCCTCGTTTGGGAACTCAACCGCCGTGGCTGTGAGAACATCATCATCAGTGACAAGCTCTGCACGGATGAGAAGTGGCGAAACCTGGTGCCGCTGAAGTTTCAGGATTACCTGGACGGCACGGACCTGGAACTGCGGGCCCGCACAGAACCGGATTCCCTGGGTCGCTTTGATGCCATCTTTCACCTGGGCGCATGCTCGGCGACGACGGAAAAGGATGCCGACTACCTGATGCGGAACAATTACGAGTTCACCAAGGTGCTGGCAGAATGGGCGGTGGCCAAGGGAAGCCGTTTTGTTTACGCCTCTTCGGCAGCGACGTATGGGGATGGCTCGCTGGGCATGGATGACACTTTGACGGACCTGCATCGGCTGCGCCCGCTGAACATGTACGGCTACTCCAAGCACCTGTTTGACCTTCATGCACAGCGCACGGGACTGCTCGGGAAGATTGTCGGGATGAAGTACTTCAACGTCTATGGCCCGAACGAAGACCACAAGGCGGACATGCGCAGCGTGGTGCACAAGGCGTATGGACAAATCCTGCAAACCGGGAAGGTACAGCTCTTCAAGTCGGACCGCCCGGACTACAAGGATGGCGAGCAGATGCGGGATTTCCTCTATGTGAAGGATGCCGTGAAGATGACCCTGCACCTGGCCTCGGAGCCGACAGCCTCGGGCTTGTACAATCTGGGATCAGGCGAGGCACACACCTGGGTGCAGCTGGTGACGGCGATCTTTGCCGCGCTGGGCCGCGAACCGGTGATCGATTTTGTGCCGATGCCGGAGCACCTGAAAGCCAAGTATCAGTACTACACCTGCGCGGACATCGCCCGGCTGCGCCAGTCGGGCTATTCTGAGCCGCTTTACACCCTCACCGAAGCCGTGCGTGATTATGTGCAGGGCTATCTGATGG
>CALDGV010000276.1 GCA_937941745.1 uncultured Prosthecobacter sp.
CCTTCACGATGAGGGAGCCGGGCTGTCTGGTGATGACCGGAGGCTGGAATCCCGGAGTGACGGTGATCGTAAAGCTCTGGGTGCTTGTCTGCCCATCTACATCCCTTGCGGTGACCTGCACTGGGCGTTCTCCTGCAGCCAGGCCGGTGATTTTCAGCTGGCCGTTCTCCACCGCAACGGAGGCCTTGTCCGTGGAGACTTCATTCACGGTGTAGTTCAGGATTGGCATCTGGTAGGCCGAGATGACCCTCACCGCACGGCTGTTGGCCATGTTGGTGGGCGCAGTGCCAAGGTTCATCGGGAAGTCGGAGAAGCCGACTTTCGATCCATTCACCAACACTCGCCGGTCAAAGCTGTCCGCCGTGTTGGTCTCACTGCGCTGGTCTGTGTAGGCTCCCCGTGGCAGGGCGGTGATCTGATCCAGGATGAGCAGGCTGGCCTCAGTGAGCCTGCCAAAGGCGGTGAACCCGCCATTCTGGTTGTCCAGATTGGCGGCGTTGTTCACTGGGTTGAGGAAAAAGTCGGTGGTCGCACTGTTGGGCAGCCCCACATAGCCGTATTTCTCATCGCGTGAGACCGTGCCAAAGCCGTCATTGAACAGGGAGGTTCTCCCACCGATTTTGGCGGCCGAAATGGTCCCTCTCAGGTTGGAAATGCCCGGTTCGTTCAGAGGCGAGGGGCGTTTACCGATGGTGTAAAACTGGTCCGGAGGCCCGGCGACACCAATGCTGCCGCCTTGGAGTACAAAGGGCGTGCCATCTGGATTGTAGGCCAGGCGGTGAAAGGCCATGTTGTCGTAGTCGCCTCCGTTGACATAGGCCAGGAAGTTGGCCACGGCCTGTGGCGTGAGGCTTGGATAGAGCTTGATGTCCAGGTTCCCTCGGGTCGTTTCCAGCCGCACAGCAGCCTCTGTATCGGCATCCGTAAAGCTGCCTGCTAGGTTGACGTTGATGGGTGAATTCAAGCCTACCGTGATGTTGCGGAGCGGGGTGCCCGGCTGGGGTGGAGCATCCAGGCCCAGCACGCGGAAGGTCAAGGTCACCTCTGCCTGGGTGCCGCCCGTGAACGAAGCCGTGAGGGCAGACTGAAAAACTCCAGAAGTGGTCGGGGTTCCCGAGATCAGGCCGGTGGCGTTGTCAAAGCTCAGGCCTGGAGGGAGTGCGCTCGCGTTCCATGCCGTGCGCGCTGCATCGTTCGAGGTAGTCAGCTGGTAGCTGAGCGGTTGTCCCACCTTGGCTGGATGATACAGCCGGGGCATGGTGAAGCCATGGCGAGGAGTGGCTGTCGCGGGGGAGCTGCTGGCGGAAACAATCGTTTCGGGCGAACCCACGGCACGGACGACAAACTCATAAGCTGTGCCCGGTGTGAGTGACACGAAGTTGTCGTCGGTCGGCAGTCCATCTGCACTGACGGTTCCAGCGATGGAATCCACGGTAACCTGTGTCACATCGGCCTGCAGGGCACGGGCAAACTTGTATTCCGCCGTTGTGCCTGACTCCTTGACCAGGACTTCGAAACCCGACTCCGCGGACGAGTTGTCCTTCCAGGTGAGGTTGATGGCATGAGCCTGGCCGGGATGAGGCACGGCCACAAGTTCAGTGGGGGCTGCAAAGGTCGTGGTGCTGGTCAATGCCGTGTTGGCCGTGTAGGCCGAATACAGCGTTGTCGCAGATCCTCCGGCGGGTGTGTAGGTGTACTTGGCGCGGACACGGAACTCTGCGGAGGCATTGGGTGTCACCGGCACGGCCACATTGGTCACATTCTCCCCAACGGTGCCAAACTCACTGAAAGCCGGCGGTGTGCCGGAGGTGATGATCCGGTATTCAACACTGTAGCCTGTTTCGTTCTGGGAGTTGTCCGTCCAGCTCAGGCGGAAGGTGCTTTCGTCAATGCCCGTGGCATTCAGGTCGGTCGGAGCCGCCAGCTCAGGCATCACCAGGGCCTGGGCGTCCGCCTGCGTGGTGCTGCCCTCTGCAAACCCCTTCGTCTCCACATAGTTGCTTGGCGTGTTGCCCTGCCCCTGGTGGGCGCGCAGCCGGAACTGGTAGGGCTTCCCTGGAACGAGAGTCAGGCGTGTTGAGCTGCCCTGAACCCTCACCAGATTGGAAAGGGTGAGGGATTCCGTATTGAACGGCAGGGTGCCGATGTTGATCCAGTTGGCGTCTGTCATGCCTGCCTTGATCTCCCGGTAACCCACTTCAAATCCGAGTTCGCCGTTGCTGGTGTCATCCCAGGTTAGCTTGACGAGTCCATCGCTCAATCGGGTGACTTCTGGGCTGGGATCGAGGTCCTGCAGCACCGCTGTGAGCCCAGCCGGAGTGGCGAAGTCGGCAACGCCTGCGGGTTTGGTCTTGGGCAGGGTGGTGGAAAGGTTGAGCGCCGAGCTTTCCGTGGCGGCACCGTTGTATTTCCAGGCTTCAATGCGGAACTGCACAGGAATCACGAGTGCCGTGACGAGGTTTCCGATCGAAAACGACGCTGTGGTGCTGTCTGCAGGCAGTGCTGCAAAGGTGGTGAATGGGCCGACCGTGCCATAACGTACGCTCACAGTGTAGCCTTGTTCGTCGGTCGCATTGTCCTGCCAAGTCAGATACCAGGAGTGCCAGTTGCTGGTGGGCTTGTTTTCCGGGTTGTTGAAAGGGACGCCGAACCAGGTGTGGCTGAAGGTGCCGTTGCTGGGGGCTGGCGGTGGAATGGCCTGCACACTGCCGGGGATGCCGACCAGAAGGCAGAACGCCAGCAGGGCGAATGTCAGAAGTGAATGAAGGCGGAAGACTGGAGGCATCAACATGGGCGAAAAAAGCATAGAACCCGCCGGGCAAGCGGGTTCATGAGGTTGGGCTGTTTGGCAGAAGAGGTCGGAAGAGGGGCGGATTGTCAACCCGGCTCAACAGGGGCCGGGATCACGGATCGATCACGAGGAGGTTCACGGTCCCACTGGGGACGCCGGAGGTGGAGATGATGTTTTTCACCAGCACCGTATAGTCACCGCTGTCTCCGGAGACGGGGGAGGGGATTTCATAGGTGGCGGAGGTGGCCGAAGGAATATCCACACCATTCTTCCGCCACTGATAGGTCAACGGGCCGGTGCCGGTGGCGATGACGCTGAAGGTCACCGGGGTGCCGCTGGGCACTTCCGAGGTATCTGGG
Source organism: uncultured Prosthecobacter sp. (assembly GCA_937941745.1). GTDB lineage: Bacteria > Verrucomicrobiota > Verrucomicrobiia > Verrucomicrobiales > Verrucomicrobiaceae > Prosthecobacter. The sequence continues at coordinate 3,151 of CALDGV010000276.1, forward strand.
CTGCGGGAGACGGAGGTGACCTGCACTGGAGTGGCCACGGTCAGGCTGTTGGCGGTGGAGGTCACCCCTGCCGGTGTGGCGGCGTTGCTGATGGTGACTGTGTAGCTGCCACTGTCGCCCACCACGGGAGTGGCGATTTCATAGGTGGCGCTGGTGGCGTCAAAGATGGCCACGCCGTCTTTCTTCCACTGGTAGAGGAAGGGACCTGTGCCCTGGGCTGTAGCGGTGTAGGTGACCTTGGTTCCGGACGCTACGACTGAGGCGGAAGGCGACCGAGAAATCGAGACGTTGGTCACCGGATCATTGACCGACACCGTGGCTGCCTCGCTGGTTACGGTGAAGGAGCCGTTGGACACCACGCAGTCATAGTCACCCTGACCAGCTTCCGCGATGGTGCCAAGGTTCAGGGTGCTAGTGGTTGCTCCCGCGATGGTATTGCCGTTTTTGCGCCAGCGGTAGGTCACAGTGCCCTGGCTGCCTGCGGCAATCGCGACCGTAAGCGTGACATTGGCTCCTGGGTTCACCGTCTGATCCTGCGGCTGGGTGGTGATGGTGATCGGCTGACCCTGCAGGAACATGCGTCCCGAATTGATCTTGGATTTTGTGGTGCTCGGCAGCAGTTCTGGAAGCAGGAAGTAACCGGCACCAAAAGCTCCTGAACCCGGAATCTCGTTTTGCAGGATCACGCCGCTGGTGTTGGTGACTGCCGGAGTGTGGGGAATGGCAGGAATGACCAGGCCCAGGTAGGTTACCGTGCGTGCCACACCGTTGTCGTTGAGCAAAAAGCTGCCACTCAAGGCACCCGTGGCCGCGCTGATCGCCAGGCTTGTGGAAGCCGCGTTGGTTTCGGGATACACCGAGCCGTTGGCGGTGGTGATGCGGATGGCCCGATCAGGGTTGCGGGAGGCTGAATCCAGCCCTCCCTGGCTGAAATCGATTCTGGCATTGGCGGCTCCGGTTCCTGCGGTGTCAGGCAGGCCCATGATGATCTTGTTTGTGCCCGGATTGCTGTAGGAGGCCCCTTGAATGATCAGTGTGGTGGAGGGGAAGCCTGGCTGATAGTTCCGCTCAGTCGCCGCCATGGCATCTTTGATCCATCGGAGTGAGCCATCCACCCGCAGAAGGGTGTTCCCCGCCGTACCGAGGGCGGTGTCACCAATATTGATCTGAGACAGGATGGAGCCCTTGTTCAGATACAGCATGGAAAAGAGCAGGGCTTCGCCAGCCGGGCCGATCATGGAACTGCCGGTGACAGAGGTGCCATCCGGAAGTCGTCCTGACAGGGTTCCAACACCCTTGCTGCTGACGCTCATGCTCAGGTAGCCGCTCCCCTGCGGGATGTTGGCCTTGCCCACGTCCTCATCGTCGAGGTTCAGGGCCATGTTGTAGAAGGACCCAGCTGCGAGCGCGTAGGCACAGGGGTTCCAACGCGAATCCCAGAACTGGCGGAAGCCGCTCACCCCAGATGATTCGGTGCCGTTGGTGATGATGCCGGTGACGTAACCCTGGTCGGGATCGATCTCGAAGAGCAGGGTCAGCACGCTCTTGTCCCTGCGTTTGAGCTGGATTCGGCTCTGATAAGTGAGCCCCCCGCTGCCCGTGAGGGCACTGCCGATGCCCAGGGAACCTGCGGCACTGATGGTTTCGGTGCCGAGAATCAGCCTGGCTGTGTAGGCTGCCGTATCAAGCACGGTCAGGTCCATCCTGCCGCCCTTGTTGCCATTGAGCTGGCTGGAGGGAGAGATGGTGGCGACGAAGGAACCCACGTTGGCGGAGGGCAGGGGATTGACGGTCAGATAGCCCACGGCGGCAGGTGTGCTGGCACCTGCGGCATTGCTGGCTGTGGAAGTCAGCTTGAACTGGCCGATCTGGGTGGGTCTGCCGGAAATGACACCCGTGCTGGTATTGAGCCTCAGGCCTGGAGGAAGACCGCTGGTGCTGAAGGCCGTGGGAGTTTGTGAAGCGGTAGTCGCATAGGGAAGTGTCCAGTTGTAGTCCACGCCAATGTAGGCTGGAGGCGGCGCATTCGAATCCGTCAGGGGTGGCAGCACGGGACGAGTAACGACGAACAGGTCAATCGCTCCCGTTTCCACGGTGCCGAGGCCATCGGGAAGAGTGATCATGCAGGTGTAACTGGCGGTATCTCCCAGCTGGGTGCCGGTGATCTTCAGGGCAGGCTCCTGCATGCCGCTGAATCGCGCCTCATTGAGGGGGATTTCGGAGCTGTTTCGCCTCCAACGGTAGCTCATGCCAGGACCTGCGGCCGGGGCGGTCAGGGTGATGGTGCGGTTGGCGGTGAAGACCTGCCTTGTGGCTGCCTTGCTGAACACGCATACGGAGACCGTCCCTGATGCGGCCTTGCCAACGGCGTTGGTGGCCGTGGCGGAGTAGATGCCAGCGTCGGTCAGTTTGGCTGCTGCGATGTTCAGCGTGGCTCCGGTCTGGCCTGCCACCGTGGTGGTTCCCCGCTTCCAGATGAAGGTGGGCGCAGGAGCCCCTGTGACGGAGTTGACGGTGAGTGAAAAGGGTTTGCCTACCTCGACCACGCGGGACTGCTGCAACGTGCCGACGGTCGGTGCCGCACGGAGATCCAGTCTGGCCGGAGCGCTAGTGAGGGTGGTGGTGTCATTGCTGACCAGAACATCGTAAACTGCCTGATCTGCTGCCTGCACATTCGAGATGACAAGGCTGGGGCCCGTGGCTCCGTCGATGTTGAAGGGCAGGCCGCTGCCCACGCGCTTGCGCCACTGGTAGCTGAGGCTGCTGCCGGTGGCCGTGACGCTGAAGGTGGCTTTGCTCCCGGCTACGACTGCCAGTGAGACCGGATGGCGGGTGATCGCTGGATGACGGTAGCCTTTTTCCACCGCCACGCTGATGTCCTGATAGCTGGAGTTGTTGTCCAGATCGACTGCGGTCACACGAATCGTGGCCACACCCACTGCCAGACCGGTCAATTTCAGTTCAGAACCTTCAATCACGGCCGTCACGACGGTCGGAGCACTGTTGGTGACGGTGTAGCGGAGGGGCGCGATCGGCGAGACCTTGAGGATGCGGACAGTCTTGTTGACGTCCATGTCAGCCGGAGCCGTCGCCGCATTCATGGGGATTCCAGAGAAGGGAGTCAGGCTGCCATCGAGCACGATTCGCTTGTCCAGGCTGGCGTCGTAGTTGCTGGTGGTGTTGCCGTTCAGGTAACTGCCGATGGGCAGTGAGGCGATGCTGTCCACCACCGTCATGCCCGCCGAACTGACCCGGCCGAAGGCGGTGAATCCGCCGTTCTGGTTGTCGAGGTTCGAGGCGTTGTTGACGAGGTTGATGAAGAAGTCCGTCGTGGCGCTGTCCGGATCTCCCACATAGCCAAAGGTTTCATCCCTTAGCACCGTGCCGGAAGTGAGGGTGGCTGTGGAGTTTCGCGCTCCCACTTTGGCAGCTGCCAGGGTTCCACGCACATTGCTGATGCCCGGTTCATTGCTTGTTTTAGCCCGCTGCGGCACGCTCACAAAAGTTCGGGGAGATGCGACCGGCTTCAGGCTCCCAGCTTGGAGAACAAACCCGCTGACCAGACGATGGAAGGCCAGGCCGTCATAATCGCCCGCATTCACATAGGACAGGAAGTTGGCGACTGCGGCGGGGGCGAGGCTGGGGAAGAGGTGGATGTCGATGAGCCTGTTCTTGCCAAAGGTATCTTGCAGGGAGGTTTCCAACTGCACGGCGATTTCTGAGTCAGGGTCGGCAAACTTATCGGCCAGCGGGATGCGGAAGGGGGTATTGATGCCGATCCTCGTGCCCGGGATCGTGCGAACCACATAGGGGAAGCCGGAGGCACCCTGGGTGGCTTTCAGCAGCCGGAGCATCAGCTTTGTCGTCGCGGTCGGTGCGTTGCTGAAACTGGCGGTCAATGTGCATTCGAAGAGGCCGGCTTCTGTGGGCGTGCCGGTGATGACCCCACTGCCTGAATTGAAGGCCAGTCCCGCTGGCAGGTTGGACACACCCCAGTCGGTGCGGTTGTCCGCGTTGGTGGTGGCCACCGTGTAGTTGAAGGCCAGTCCCTGCTGGATGGGTTCGTAAAAGCGGCCGGTGAAGCCGTGCTGAGCTGCGGCTGTGGCCGTGTTGCTGTCCAGTGAGACATTCGATTCATCCGAAGCCACAGCACGCACCATGAACTCGTGGGTTGTGTTGGTCTCGAGCGGGATGAAAATGGGTTTGCCGGTGCTGTCGTTGCTTTCCGTGCGTGAATTCACGCTGACCTTGGTCACGCCATCGCGCACGGCCCGGGCGAAGTGCCAGGTTCCTGTCCCTTGTGGCCGGGTGTAGATGTTGAACCCGTATTCAGAGCTGGAATTGTCCTCCCAGGTCAGATCCACCGTGCTGGCCACGCCGCTGGTGGTGGCCACCACATTAGTGGGCGGTGGAAACAACGTGCTCAGCGTGACCACGTTGGAAACATCACTCCGCAGGGTCGTCTGGGTGCTGGATCCAGAAGGGGTGTAGGTGTAAAGCGCCGCCACCCGCCACTCGATGGAGGAACCCTGCGGCACCGGGATGTCCACGGAGGTGGTGCTTTCGCCCGTGGTTCCCAGCACGGCGAAGGAGGCCGCGCCGTCGTCAGCATCCCGATACTGGATTTCATAGCCCGTTTCGTTGTTGGAATTGTCCTTCCAGGTCAGCCGGATCTGGTTTTCCCTCGTCGCCTGTCCGCTCAAGTTGGTGGGAGGGGCAAGCGGCGGGGAGCGAAGGTTTGCTGTAGCCGTGTAGGTGGACGCGGCGGTTGTGCTCGTGCTTGCCTGCCGGGTGGCCCTAACCCGGAATTGGTAGTCGGTGTTTGGCACCAGCCTCAGGCGGAAAGTGTGTTCGACCTTGGCATTGGCAGGAGATGTGGGGGCACTCCAGAGCGGCACAAAAGTCAGAGCCTGAAAGGTTGAGGCTGAGGCTTCTTTGACATCAATCTGGTAATAGAGCTCCGAATTGCTGCGGTCCGACCAGGACAGTTTCACCCGGCTGTCGTCATTCACCACGTTGCCCACCACCAGGTTGTTGGGGGAGTTCAGCGCTGTTTCACCCACGCCTTCCGGCACCTTGAAGGTGAATGCCGCCGAAGTTGCCGATTCAATCCGCGTTCCGTTGAACTTCCAGACCAGCACTTGGAAGAGCAGGTCGGTGCCTGCGGAAAGGGCAGGCAGACCGTTGAGGCTCACCTGATTGCTGTTGGCCGCCATGCGGGCGATGGTGACATAAGGCTCGCTACCGACCTTGGCCTGAACCTCAAAACCCTCCTCATCCAGCGAATTGTCGGTCCATTCCACCAGGTAGGAGTGCCGGGTGTCCACTTCGGGGGTGCCGCTGCTGTTCTGCCAGGCCCGTGAAAAATGCACCCGCGTGATCACCGGCGCCTTGGGGGCTAGGGCAGGGAGCTCCTGAGGCAGGATCCAGCCCATGAAAAGGACCAGCAGCCAGCGAAGAGCTCTGAAATGACGGTGAAAGGGGCGTGTCATGCGAAAAAAGGGGCTGCTGGGGTATTGAGACAGCCTGCCAAGGTGGATTTGCTCGAAAAAGAATACTGACTTTGTGATTACAATGTCAATCACCGCTCTTCGGGGCTGTGATTCTTTTCTCGCCTTGGCTTCACTCACCTTCCACCATTCCTGCCCATGACCTGCCATCTCCTCTTCTCTGCCCTTTTTTTGACTGCTTTGCCTGTTCTGGCGGACCCCGCCCCCAACTTCAAGGCCCAGGAGATCGATTCCCAGGTGGGGATCGGCTACGGTCTGGCGCTGGCGGATGTGGATGGCGATGCCAGGACGGACATCCTCCTCTGTGACAAGGATGCCCTGGTCTGGTATCAGAACCCCACCTGGAAAAAGCACCTCATCGTCGAAAAGCTGACCGATAAGGACCACGTCTGCATTGCTGCGCGGGACATTGATGGCGACGGAAAGTGTGAAATCGCGGCTGGAGCCCAGTGGAACCCCGGCGACACCACTGGCAGCGGGGCCGTTTTTTACCTCGAACCTCCGGCGGACCGCACTCAGCGCTGGAAACCCATCCAGCTCACCCATGAGCCCACCACGCATCGCATGAAGTGGGTCCGCAACATGGCTGGTCGCTACGATCTCATCGTCGTGCCACTGCACGGCCGTGGGAACAAGAACGGAGAGGGCGCGGGTGTCCGGGTGCTCGCCTATCACAAGCCCGCCGATGCCACGCAGCCTTGGAACACCACCCTCGTCACGGATGCCATGCACATGACGCACAATTTGGACATCGTCCCTGCCGGTTCAGCCGCAGAAGCCGAATCACTGCTGATCTGCGGCAAGGAAGGTGTGGTGCGTCTGGACCCCACAGAGCAGGGCTGGCGCTCTCGCTGGATCACCCGGCACGGTGGCGAAAACAGCCTGCCCGGGGCAGGTGAGGTGCGTTGGGGAGCTTTTGCCGGCGGGCAGCCCTATGTGGCGACCATTGAGCCCATGCATGGCAACCAGGTCGTGCTCTACACACCTCCCGCTGCAGGGCCCAAGGATGGTCTTTGGGAGCGTCGGGTGCTCGATGACACTCTCGTGGATGGTCACGCGGTGGCCTGTCATGATCTTCTGGGGCTCAACAACCGGCAGATGGTGGTTGGCTGGCGCGCTCACCACAAAATCGGCTCGAAAGTAGGCGTGAAGCTTTTTTATACCACCAAGGAAGACGGCAGCGGCTGGCAGCAGCATCTGCTGGATGACAACACGATGGCTTGTGAAGATGCCATGGGGGCGGATCTCGATGGCGACCGGGATGTGGACATTGTCGCGGCGGGCCGTGCGACCAAGAACCTCAAAATTTACTGGAATCAGCGCCAGTAAGGCTGGGTCAGGGAGCCTTTCTTTTTGCCAGCACCCAGCGGCCTATGGCCTCGCTCATCTGCGCCACCAGTTCCTCACCTCGCACAGGCTGGCTGGCGTGACCGGCTCGAACGACCGGCACGAGAATGAAGCATGGGCCGCCCTGGGCCCGGTCGTCCAGGCAGGCGACTTCCAGCGCATGATCGCTGATCACACCGCACTTGTGGTAAAAGCGAGCCTTGGGAAATAGCTTTTCCAGGCCTTTCCAAGCATACGGTCCTGAGTCGGCATGTCGCGTTTCCAGACCTGTGAAGCCGTCTCCTCCATGCAGCAGGAAATCCACGGAAGTGTCGGGAAGTCGGAAGCGCTCCTTTGCGTCCAATTGACGATGAAAAAGCAGCCGCCGCAGGCAGTTGGCGAGGTCGCGCGGAGTCGTCACGTTGCCGGTCTGGGCATCAATCACGGTGCATCCCCGTTCCTCCGACCATGATCGCCCAGACCAGTGATGCTCATCGCCTTGCGATGCTGCGCCATCCGCTGGGAAAAACCTCAGGCGCTGGGCTTCTTCACGTGTGTAGGTCCAAGGGCGTTCCCGCACGTA
>CALDGV010000277.1 GCA_937941745.1 uncultured Prosthecobacter sp.
CCTCCATGCGCACGGGGGCGAAGCCTTCGCGCTCAATGGTGGCCAGATCCCAGCCGGAGCCCTTCACATAACAAATGTCCACGGCATCACCGAAGTAGTCCTTCTCGGTGACTTTGACAGAGGTGTTGCCACCGCCGTGGAGCACGAGTTCCGGGTTCCGTCCGAGCAGGCGGGAGGTGTAAACGCGCTGTCCAAGGGCGTCGGTTCCGAAAGTGGCGGCTTCAGTGTCGTTCCAGAGGCTTTGCATGAGCGGGAGATTGAGGGGCGCGAAGGGAGCGTCTTTCGCAGGGGGGTGCAACCCGGAATTCCGGGCGGTGCGGCGAGCTTAATCAGGGACCACGGTGGCCCGTGAGGTGGGCTGGTCCGCCAGTTCAAGCACGGCATGGCTGCCGATGCTGTTGGCTGGCTTGCTGGTGGGCATGAGGGACCAGGTCTGCCAGCCCTGCGCCGTGTTCAGGGTCAGGCGCACCTGCAGCCCGAGCTGGCTGTTGCCGTTTCCAAGCGCCCATTCGTGGAGGTAGAGGTAGCTGCGCGGCAGGCTGAGTTGAATCTGATGGCGGTCCGCTCCGCTGGAGCTGAGGGCAGCCTGAAAAACCTTGGGGTCAAAGAGCGCGCCATAGCCGGTGCCAAAGGCCCAGGCCGGCACGGGCTGGACGCTGCCTTTGCCGGCTTCCGCGGGCCCTGTGACACGCACGGGCGCGGTGCTGCCGTCCTCCAGACGCTTGCCATAGCTGCGGGCATCGAGGTTGACTTCCAGCTGCCAGGCTGGTCCGCCATTCAGCGGCGGCAGGATCATCTCCGGCCCTTGAAGATCGCAGGTGAAGGTCAGGCGCGAGGCATCCGCGCGGGTGCTGAGGCTCACCTGGCCCTTGGCTTCCGTGCTGGCGGTGAGCGCCACTGGACGGTTCAGGCCCAGGTTCGGGGCGATGATGAGGCGGCGTTCGCTCACCAGCTCCAGGTCAGGCAGCCGCACTTTCAAAAGGATCGGGTGCGACACCACGGCCTCGGCTGCTGGCAGGTCGAAGGTCAGATCCAGTGGTTGAGTGCCACCGGCGGAGAGCTGCAGGCTGCCGCTGAGTTTGGCTTCATGATAGCTGGCCTCCCAGGTGCCGCGCACCTCGGTCTCGGTGCCGTTGGCGACCTGGGCACCAATGACAAAGCGGCCTTCCTGATTGAACAGGGTCTCGGTCTTCCAGACCACGGCCACCGGCTGCAAAGGTGCCCGCTGGGTGACGACCCTCGCCCCCTGGCTCGAAAGCACCAGCAGAGGCAGTCGCACGAGGTTTTCCGAAAGCGCCAGCGGCCCGGGGCTGCGCTTCACGTAGCGCACGACCAGGGTTTTCTTCGTCGCCGGTGCCAGGATGACCTCCGGCTGGGCCTCCCGAGGCTTCCAATCCTCCGTGATGAGCGGCAGCACGGTCAGACGCTGCTCCTGCGTGCTGCCATTCACCACCGTGCAGCGCAGGTCGAGCTCCTGGCCGTTCTCCTTCCAGGTGGCAAAGGCGCTTTCAAACTGCACTGCGGCGGCGGGCGCACCATCGAGCAGGGTTTCAAAGACCTGGCTTCCGAGGCGCTGATGCAGGTTCGTGCGTGGTAGGAAGTGGCCGTTGCGGTCCTCATGGAAAAAGCTGCGCCAGGTGCTGGCAAAGCGCTCGAAGCGTCTGGCTTCATCGCGGGCATCGTCGGGAGGCAGGGCCATCAGGCGGGTCAGGTCGCCCAGGTCAGCAAACATCCAGCCATCCTCCTCGGCAGCTTCGGCCAGGGCATCCGCCAGAGGCCGGGCACTCGCCAGTGCAGCCTCGATGGGCTCGCTAGCGGACAACCAGGGGGCGACGATGAAGGCCTCGGCCTTCATGGCGTTCACTGCATCCAGGGTGAGGCGCATCTGCCGGTTCCATTCGGTCACAGCAAGGCCTGAGTCTGCTTCATGCAGGCCGTGGCAGATCATCACCAGGTCCACCGGTGCCTGTCGTGCCACGGAGGCGAGGATCGCAGGCGCATCCACCAGGGCCTGATCCGGGGCGCTCAGCACACGCAGGGAGATGGCTGGAGCCAGTCCTGCCGCATCACCGCCTTTTCCCGGCTCCACCACGCCGCCGGTGTAGTAAAACTGGCGCGCCAGCTCCCGCGCAAAGACTGCCGGGAAGGTGTCCTTGGCCGAGGCCTGGCCATCTTCCGACCCGACTTCGAGCTCGCGCTCTCCGGCCAGCACCAGGATGTGAAAAGACTCCCGCTGCTTGAGCTTCCGCCAGCTTTCCGGCAGCAGCTTTTGCAGGCGCTGTTGTCTCGCGGCGCTGAGGTCAAAGCTGTCGCTGCCCTGCGGAGCTTGCGGGGCGGGCAGCCGCGACTCCAGGGCGCGGGCCCTGGCCACTGCGGAGGCCTGGCCGGCGGGCGTCTGGGCGCTGGAAGGCAGCACGCTCCCGGCGGCAAGCAGCAGGGAGGCGGGCAGGCAGAGCAGGCGGCGGCACATCATGTGCTGTTTCATGGCTGCGGCAGGGCGGTTTTTCCAGCAGGAAAGCAGGGCAGGGTGGTCCGGGCGGCGCATTCCCGGCTGACATTCCCCGCCCCTCATGCCATCGTGCCGCATGGCAGACCTCCTGACGACCGCCCGCGAAGCCGCCCAGCGTGCCTACGCTCCGTATTCGAAGTTCCAGGTCGGCTGTGCGCTGGAAACCACCTCGGGCGCGGTCTTCACCGGCTGCAATGTCGAAAACGCCAGCTATGGCCTCACCATCTGTGCGGAGCGGAATGCGGTCTTCCAGGCCGTGAGTGCTGAAGGCCCGGACATGAGGTTGCGCCGCGTCGCTGTGGTCTGTCTGGGGCAGGAATTCCCGCCCTGCGGTGCCTGCCGCCAGGTCATCGCTGAATTCTCCCTGCCCGGCGGCCTCACCGAGGTCACCTTCCTCCAGGCGGGCGCTCCAGTCACTCTGACCCTGGCAGAGCTGCTGCCTGCTTCCTTCGCCCTATGATGAGAGCCCTTCTGATCCTCCTGCTCGCCTCCCGCCTGAGTGCGGCGGACCTCGTCACCCATGTGCAGCAGCATCCAGCGGGAGGGGAGGCCTTCACGATGGACTTCGAGGCCCTCCGCCGCGACACCCGTGACCTGCCCATCGGCGTCTTCGACTCCGGCATCGGCGGCCTCACGGTGCTGGAGGCCCTTCTCACGCTCGATGGGTTTCACAATGAAACCCTTCAGCCCGGCAGCGATGGCCGACCGGACTTCGCCGACGAGCATTTTCAATACTTCGGCGATCAGGCCAACATGCCTTATGGCAACTACTCCAGCGCTGGGCGCACCGATTACCTGCGCGAGCTGATCCTCAAGGATGCCGTGTTTCTGCTCGGCAGGCGCTGGTTTGATCCGCAGACCGGGAGCTTCAAGAACGACAAGCCGCCCGTGAAGGCCCTCGTCATCGCCTGCAACACCGCCACGGCCTATGGCATTGAGGACATCCGCGCCGCCTTGAAGGCCTGGAACATCCCGGTCATCGTCGTGGGCGTGGTGGAGGCCGGGGCACGCGGCGTGCAAAAGGCCCACCAAGAGGGCGCGGTCGGCGTGCTGGCCACCGTCGGCACCTGCGCCAGCGGTGCCTATCCCAGGATCATCGGCCAGACCCTGGGTCTGGCAGGGCGCAGCGTGCCGCCCATCACCCAGCAGGGCAGCGCCAACCTCGCCGGCGTGATCGAAGGCGATCCTGCCTTCCAGGAAACCGTGCCCGAACGCTGTGCCCTGGACGTGCGCGACCTCATGCTCGCCCATCAAAAAAGCGGCGTCTCCGCACCGCTCAGCACCGTCGTGCTTGGCTGCACGCACTTCCCGCTGGTGCAATCTGAGATCAACCAAGCCTTCGCGGCCCTGCGGAAGGACCCCGCCTTGGAAAAGCTGATCGCTCCCCGAATCGACTACGTGAATCCCGCCGAATGGACCGCGCGCGAGCTCTTCCGCGAACTGGCCGCCGCACGCCTGCGTGCCAGCCGCCGTGACCGTGCGGATGCCTTCTACCTTTCCATTCCCCATCCCCGGCGGGATGACCTCCCGCTCACGGCTGATGGCGGGCTGGAGAAGGGCTTCAAATACTCCCGCCTGCCCGGTGAACTCAGCCGCGAGGACACCGTCAATGTGCCGATGACACCGGAACGGATTCCCCCGACCACCCGCAGGCTGATCGAAACCAAGCTGCCCGAGGTCTGGAAGCGGCTCACCCGCTGATCAGCGCAGCGGCTTGTCCGCGGCTGCTGATGCCATCTGCCGCCGGAGCCGGTTGTTTTCGGCCACCAGTTCCGTGAGCAGCTCATTCACGATCTTCTCGCGCTTTTGAAACTGGTCATATTTGTTCCCGAGCAGGAACAGCACCGCCAGTCCGAGCCAGAAGGCGGCTTCGGGGAAGGCCTTCATGCCCAGGGTCGCGAGCTGAAAGACCGCCACGCCCAGGTAAAGCAGGCAGGGAATCAGGATGCCCCAGGAAGGCCGCGACGGGCGCCTCCGGAGCTTCAGCAGAAGCTCCGTCGCCCGTGGGATCTCCGGCAGGTCGTCCGCCTCAGGAGTTCCTTCCTGGTTCGATGAAGGCTCCTGCGGCATGGCTCAGCTTAGTGTGAGACTTCGGCGGGGGCGTCCAGCTCCTTCGGTGGATAGAAGGCGATCAAGAGCAGCACCGCCGCACCCAGGGACAGGCCGGTGGGCCAGAGGAAGAGCTCCTTGTAGTTCACCACGCCATCCACGGTCAGCTTGCCCTGCAGCGGGATGAAGAACCACTTCGCCGCCAGGTCACCAAGACCAAGCACGAGCAGGTTGAACAGGCCCTGGGCGCTGGAGCGCACATCCTTCGGGAAGGCCGCATCAATGAAGATATACAGCGTGGCAAAGAAGAAGGCGTAGCAGATGCCGTGCAGCACCTGCACGAGGATGATCATCGCCTGATTCTGCGGCATGAAGGCAAAGACGGCGAAGCGCGCCGCATGACCCAGGATGCCCAGGATCATCGTGGTCTTCCAGCCCATCTTGGAAAGGAACCAGCCCAGGATGGCCATGGTCAGGATCTCGGCGATCTGGCCGATGCTCATCACTGGCATGATCCATTCCGGCGAGATGCCCACCGTCTTGCTGCCGAGGAAGCCGCCCGCCATCAGGAAGTAGCCGTTGTGGATCGTCGAGTCGATGAAGGTCACGATGAAGAGCACCAGCAGGAAGGGCTTCTTCAGGAAGGCGGCGGCCTTCAGCCAGGCAAAACCGCCCTCACCAGCGGCGGCGGGCTTGGCAGGCGTGTGCGGCAGCCCCAGGCTGAAGGCGGCCAGCACCAGCGAGGCCACGCCGGAGATCAGGAAGATGTTCCGGCTCGCGGCGACGGCGTCCACACCCGTCTTGCCCTGCAGGATGAAGTAGAGCGGCCAGGCGGCCAGGATCCAGCCGATGGTGCCGCCCATGCGCACGAGGCCGAATTCCTTCTGCGCATCCTTCAGGTGGGTGAAGGCGATGGAGTTCGAGACCGAGATCGTCGGCACATAGAGCAGCGAGTGCACCAGCATCAGGCCGAAGAAGGTGTTGAAGTCCTTCACGAAATACATCCCCAGGATCGCCAGACCACCGACGAGGTGGCTGAAGGCCATGAACTTCTCCGCGGCAAAATTGCGGTCGGCAAACTGATTGCTGAAGAAGATGCCCACCACGGAGGCGATGGCAAAGGCGCTGCCCACCCAGGTGATCTGCATGTCCGTGAACTTCAGCCCGTCCGCCCCCATGTAGCCCCAGATGAGCGGCAGCCAGGCCCCCCAGATGAAGAACTCGAGGACCATCATGACGAACAGTTTCTTGGCAGCGGGTGATTTCATAAAATGCGCGCGGAGGCTAGGGACATACGTCATCCCAGGCAAGGTTTTCTTGGCCATCTGCCGGATGCGCAGTTGCCGTCATTCCATCCATCATGGTAGAAGGCCCTTTCTGCCCTGCGGATGCGCCTCCGGACCTCCATGCTTCTGATCTTCACCTGCGCGGCGGCGGCCGGGCAGACGGTGAATCCGTTTCAAAAGGCCGCCGAAGCGCGTGAACAGGCCCGCAAAAAAGCCGAACAGGCGGTGAAGCAGCGTCAGGCGGCCCCTGCGGCACCCACCGCCGCACCCGCACCGGCCGGAAATCCCTTCGACCGCGCTGCCAATGACCGCGAAGCCGCCCGCCAGCGCGCCTTTGACCGCGGCCAGCAGAACGCCCTGCCTGCACAGGAGGAGCGGGAAAGCCTCGGCAGGCTGCCGGGTGAGTCCGCCGGAGCCGTCCGTTCGGCGGATGGCCGTGTGATCCGGCAGGGCGCGCCCCTGGCCGTGCTGCTCGGCTGCCCCCTGGGGGGCGCGGCGTGCTGCTGCGGGCGGCGCTGTATTCGCCTGGAGGACGGGGCGCGCAGGCGCCTGATTGACGTTTGCGGCGGCG
>CALDGV010000278.1 GCA_937941745.1 uncultured Prosthecobacter sp.
GTGTGGCCGAGCTCTTCGAAGCCCGCAAGCCCAAGGATGCCTGCGAAATCGCCCGCATCGACGGCACCGTCGAGATCGGCGGCCTCGTCCGTGGCAAGCGCCGCGTCATGGTCACCGATCCGAAGACCGGCCAGCAGGAGGAGCACCTCATCCCCCGCTCCAAGCACATCCTCGTCTTCAACGGCGACCACGTCACCAAGGGCGACCAGCTCACCGACGGTCCTGTCGTGCCGCATGAAATCCTCGAAATCCTTGGCCCTCAGGCCCTTCGCGAGCACCTCGTCAACGAAGTGCAGGAAGTGTACCGTGCTCAGGGTGTGGAGATCAACGACAAGCACGTCGAGATCATCATCCGCCAGATGCTCCGCAAGGTGAAGATCACCGACACCGGCGACACCGAGTTCCTCTGGGGCGACCAGGTGGATCGCACCGAGTTCGAGAAGGAGAACGCCCGCGTGACCGAGGAAGGTGGCAAGCCTGCCGAAGCCGAACCCGTGCTCCTCGGCATCACCAAGGCCTCCCTCGAAACCGAGTCCTTCATCTCCGCCGCCTCCTTCCAGGACACCACCCGTGTTCTCACCGAGGCCGCCACCCTGGCCAAGTCCGACTTCCTCCGCGGCTTCAAGGAGAACGTCATCATGGGCCACCTCATCCCCGCCGGCACCGGCTTCATCAAGAACCGCGACTTCGACCTCTCCGAGACAGAGAAGCCCGTGGTCGAGCCCGTCCAGGAAGAGGAAGAAGAAAGCCTCACCGCCTGATCCAGGCACCCACCCTCAAACCAGAATCCCCTCTCCGCCGCGTGCGGGCAGGGGATTTCTGCTTTTCAGGCTCGGTGGCAGCCCCAGTCCAGCCTTTTCATTCAGCTTTAGGGTAAGCAGGAGAATGGCACTCATGGCTTGCTGTTGGCAGGTGACTCAAGTCATCGGCTGAACTTGTTACCAAAACCATCCTAGCTCGCTTTCATAGGTAGCTCAGCATGGATAATTCTGCCCACCATAAGATCGCCTCCTGCCTTCGGCCCGTGGTCGCCTCCTGCCTGCGGGAGATCTTTGGGGTTGGGAAATTCTCAAGTGTCATCTTTCCCATTTCTAACTGGGGCGGCGCTACCCTAGACATCAGCGATCTCCGGCTTCAGTCCGGAGACTTGCTGTTCGTGAGGATGAACGGAGTCAAAGGGAACGCGGGCCGATGCTGCATGTTCGAGAGGGACATCGAAGATGGCTTCTTCGCGTCACATCCCATTCGTGTCCGCCTTGATCCGCGCACGCTGAATCCATCCTTGCTGAACGAATACAGCCGAACCGAAACCGGGACGCTGTGTTTGAGCGGCAAAGCCATCCGAACCGCCGATGGTAAGTTCAACATCAACTCCGGAACGCTGAAGGCCGTGCTCGTTCCCGTTCCACCCATTGACGAGCAAGAAGAAATCGCACGAGCACTCGCCTTAAGCGACACAAAATCATCGTGCGCATGGGCCAACCAAGACCTCTTCCGCACTCTTCTACACCAATTAATAACGACGCAGACTTGCGTCGATGCAATGAGCGTAAACCAAAAACAACTAAGCTGACCATGAGCACAGAGTTACTCGACGGCAATTCATGGGAAGCCAACGTTAAGCGTTGGCTGCGCATTAGATATCCAAACGATTTCCAAGATGTTCCTGCTACCGATGGTGGAGATGGCGGAATTGAAGGGTTCTGTATTTCCGATCAAAATGTATACCAGTGCTATGCGGCGCTTCAATCTCTTGATACCCGCTCGTTGTATGAAAACCAGCGGGACAAATTGACGAAGGATATCGGCAAGTTCATCGACAATCAGGCTAAATTGATCAGAACATTGCCTACAGGTTTCAAGACACGGCGTTATTGCTTTCTGGTGCCCGAGTTCCGGAGTCTCGAACTTGTGGCTCACGCTCAGGCAAAAACCCAGGAAGTCCGCGCCGCAGCCCTTCCGTATGTGGCAGACGACTTTTCAATTATCATACAAACCAAAGCGGACTACGAGGCGGAACAGCGCTTGGAAACCGCGAGACTCCTTAAAAATCTGCAGCTTGAGATTACTGATATTGATGAAGACAAAGTGGAAGCTTGGGTTGTTGGAAACAACATCGGCGTGCAAAACCTGGACCGTAAGATTCCACTGTTTACTTCGCTGTCTGAACAGGCGGACATTGAACTGGAACGCAAATACTGGATCGAAAGAAAAATCTGCACCGACAATGCACTTGAAAAATTGCGCAGCCACTCAGCTGAAGCTTGGGAAAAGATTTGGAGCGTCAAGGTTGGCCGAGAAAGATTGCTTGGCCGCTCACATGGCCAGTTCGGATCTGGAAGTGGAACGGTAGCCGCAATTAGCGAAAAGGTCGTTTTTGACATGATTGAGCAAGCTCCAAATCCAGCAAAAATCGGTGCTGAGACTCTCGCAGAGGGCCTTGTGGGGGAATGGCTCCAAAATTGCAAACTCAACTTTCGTTCCGCAATCTGATGAACTCTGCGCACTTTAATCGCCGTAAGGCAATTCATGCTGATTTCACTTTCACGGTGAGGTCCGAGCCAATTCCCGGTGAATTACGGCCGGAGTGGAGAATAACGCTGATTTTGCTGATGATTTCCAAGTGCGGGTGGGGCGGTTCGATGTCGCTCAAGAAATCACACCTCGTGTGTTCTGCCGCAAGTTCAGCCGAATCTCGGGAATTGCTGCTCCGGATGTTGAACGGTGACCGTCACTTGGATGATATACCGCTGCGAATAGATCCGTCCCTAAACCGTGCGATAGATTATGCCATCGCGGAGAAGTTGGTGGCAGCTGAGGTCCGCTCAAACACGTTTGTGTTGAAGCTACTCCCGAAAGGAATTGAGATAGTGCGTCGCCTTCAAAGTGAGACGGAGTGCATGTCAAAAGAGAAGGAGTTTGCGGAATTACTGCGTGGCAAGGTCCCCAACGAAAAGGTCGAAGAAATCCTCAACTGGGAAACAAATTTATGAGTTTACGAATTCGCCGCCTGAAGCTGCTCGCGAACACCATTAACGGTGATTATGGGGCCGACATGTCTTTCCCCGACGGACTGGTTCTTCTGCACCTCCATAATACGCGAGGAAAGTCCACCGCGTTAAAGTCTATAATCTACTGTCTAGGACTTGAACGGATGTTCGGGCAAGTAAATCAGGCACCTCTTACGCCCGCGATGACGACGCGGCTAAAGGATGGAAGTGCTGAGTGGGATGTCGTTGAATCTTGGGTTTATCTTCAGATTGAGAATGCACACGGGGCTAAGGCTACACTTCGCCGCAAGGTTGCCGGTGAGGGCGGCCAAGATCGCAAGGTGGTCGATGTCTGGGAGTGTTCAATGGAGGAGATGAATGGTGGAGAAACAGTATCCAAGCCGCATTACGCTCGCGATCCTGGGTCTGCCCAAAGCGAACAAGGGATCACCTCGTGGCTGGCAAAGTTTATGGGCTGGCAGCTACCTCAGGTGATGCGCCATGATAGCTCGCTGGGAATGCTATACATAGAATGCGTATTATCGCTTTTCTTTATCGAGCAAAGTCAGGGCTGGACTACAATCCAAGCAGGAACGCCCAGAATTTTTGGCATTCGGCAGGTAGAGCGCAAGGCTGTGGAGTTCATCTTGGGGCTTGAAGCGTGCGAAACAGATTCAACCCGCGAACACCTTGAGCAACAAGCGGATGAACTGATCAAGAGATGGGTGGCAGAACGAAATGGGAATGAGGTTCTAGCCCGTTCTCTAAAAGGGGCTCTACGCAACTTCCCAAGTGCGCCTCAATCATCTTGGCCACCACTCCCACCACCATTTCTTGAAGTTTTTCAGGAGGGGTTGGAAATTCCACTTCGAGCGGCCATTGAGAAGGATAAGGAAACACTTGCCCAGATTGATTCCATTGAAATCCCTACTGCGGATGAGGCTGCAAAGTCCATTTCCGACGAACTG
>CALDGV010000279.1 GCA_937941745.1 uncultured Prosthecobacter sp.
ATCGAAGCCTTCGGCTCCGCCCTCCCCGACCTCGCTGCAGCCACCCGCGTCTGGCGCGACTTCTTCCCCAACACCGAGCAGGTGTACACCGAAGGCATTGCCCTCATCAAGAAGGCCCTCGCCTGATTCCTTCCCCCATCCCCAGTCCACAACCTAGCCATTACCATGAACCCACCCAACACCACCCCAACCACCCGCCGGGATTTCCTCGGCAAAGCCGCCGTCACCGCCGGCGCTCTTACCGTCGCCCAATCCGCCTGGGCAGCCGGTAGCGACAAGATCAAAGTCGGCCTCATCGGCTCCGGCGGCCGCGGCTCCGGCGCCGCCAACCAGGCGCTGAGCACCAAGCAGGAAGGCGTCGTCCTTCACGCCATCTGCGATGCCTTCAAGGAAAAGGCCGAAGGCGCCCTCTCCAATCTGCGCACCAAGCACGCTGACAAGGTGCAGGTGGACGATTCCCGCATCTTCGCCGGCCTCGATGGCTACCAGAAGGTCATTGAGTCCTGCGACCTCGTGATCCTCACCACGCCTCCCGGGTTCCGCCCCTACCACTTCGAGGCCGCCATCAACGCCGGCAAGCATGTGTTCATGGAGAAGCCCGTGGCCGTGGACAGCCCCGGCGTCCGCAAGGTCATGGAAATGGCCAAAGTGGCCGACGAGAAGAACCTCAAGGTCGTTGTCGGCCTTCAGCGCCGCTACCAGAACTGCTACATTGAGGCCCTCAAGCAGGTGAAGGAGCAGGGCATCATCGGCGACATCGTCTCCGGCCAGGTGTACTGGAACGGCGGCGGCATCTGGTTCCGTGACAAGCTTCCCGGCCAGTCCGAGCTCATGTACCAGGTGAACAACTGGTATCACTTCACCTGGCTCTGCGGCGACCACATCAACGAGCAGCACATCCACAACATCGACGTGGCCAACTGGTTCATCGGCGGTCATCCGGAAAGCGCCCAGGGCATGGGCGGACGCCAGCAGCGCGTGGACAAGAAGTGGGGCCAGATCTACGACCACCACTACGTCGAGTTCACCTATGCCAACGGCGTGCGCGTCAACAGCCAGTGCCGCCACCAGCAGGGCGTTTACAACGCCGTGCGCGAGGAGTTCACCGGCACCAAGGGCAAGGTGTACCTCAACAACAGTGGTGCCTGCTATGCCGTCGATCACAAGGGCAACACCATCTGGAAGTACCGCCCCTCCGGAGCCCCAGCAGGTGCTGAAACCGAACAGAAGGGCAAGAAGGCCCGCCGCGGCACCGACCCTGATCCTTACCAGACAGAGCATGACACCCTGCAGGCCGCGATCCGCGACAACAAGCCGCTGAACAACGCCTACTACGGCGCCGAATCCACCATGACCGCCGTTCTTGGCCGCATGGCCACCTACTCCGGCAAGGAGATCAAGTGGGATGAAGCCCTCAACAGCAAGGTGCAGCACATGCCCGCCATCGTCACCGCCGAGACCGAAGCACCGGTCAAGCCGAACGCCGAAGGCTGGTATCCGATCGCCATCCCTGGCCAGAAGGTCGAGGGAGTCGAAATCATCTGATCGGCCTCTGCGGGAGGGGCTGCCCTCTCCAGGCCTTGAACTCATGCCCCGGTCTGCCTCGTGCAGACCGGGGTTTCTTTTTGGGCAAATCTTAACCCAAGACTAAACAAGCCGGCATTCTGGCTGCCCTTTTGCTTGCTAAAAGCGGTAAAGACGACGTCTCATGCAGCTCCTGGCAGCTAAACCCATCCACCCTCTATTTATTGTGATGAAAGGCTTTTGCACTCCCCTGGCAATTTTGCTCGTAACCCTTTCTGGAATCGGCAGCCGTCTAGCGGCAGCCCCCACGATCGACACATCGCCTTCCTCTGCGACTCCGGCCTTGGGGAGCACCGTCAACTTGAGTGCCACAGTGACTGCTCAGCCCGGTGCCATCTATGTCTGGACTCGTGACGGCACGACGATCATCAATGGCGGACGCTACTCCGGCGCCACGACGGCCACTTTGAGCATCGCCAGAGCAAATGCCTCCGACAACGGCAATTACACCCTCACCGTCACCGATGGCACCGGAAGCTCTGCCACCATGCCGGCCAGCATCACGGTGACTCAGACGGCATCGAGCCTTGATCCTGCTTACAACGGTGCTGGGGCGAATGGGAACAACTCATCGACCTATACGAACACGGCCCTGCACCTGCCTGACGGCCAGACCATCATCGGCACCAGCGGCCAGTTTAATCCGGGCACCTTCAGCAACATCACCGTGCTTTCACCTTCAGTTGCACCCAGTCAGCCTGGAGGTGCCAGCTTCAATGGCGCAGTGATAACGGCCTTCAGAATGGGAGATGGAAGCATTCTGCTTGGCGGGCAGTTTACAGAGCATTCAGTGCCAGTCGTTGGAGTTGGCACTGTGCGGACAACATTGGGTCGTTTTGCTCGTCTGAACCCCGATTTGTCACTAGATACCTCCTTTATCAACTTGGGTGCAGGAGCTACACCTTCAGTTATTTTTGCCGATAGTTATGGCCGTGTTTACATCGGAGGTTCTTTTGGTCTGTTTACGCATTCAACGGACTACCGAAATCTTGTCCGCCTGAACCCGGACGGCACTCTGGATACCTCTTTCAAGCCGCTCATCAATGGCCCGGTCAGTTCGGTTGTTTTTCAGAACGATGGTAAATTTATCGTGAGTGGAGCTTTCGATAGTCGCAGTGCTTTCCCCTCGATCAATGTGCCGGGGCTCATCCGATTCCTGGCCGATGGAACTGTGGACACCTCGTTTGTTCCCGCCTTCCCGGATGGCTACGCCGTCCAGTCCGCTATCGCGGTGGATGCCAGCGACAACCTCTACGTCGGTCGTGCCGGGGCCACGGGCACGATCTTCAAACTTCTGCCTGATGGAACCCTGGCCAATGGCTTCACCGCCCCGTCTTTCGACGGTCAAGTCAGTGCCATGACAGTTTTGCCGAATGGAAAACTAGGCGTTTGCGGCTTCTTTACCACGCCGACCAGCCGATTCCTGGTGCTGAATGCCGATGGCACTCAGGACAGCGGTTTCAATGTCGGCACGGGTCTGACGGCGACCGTCGCAGGTCTACAGGAGTATCGCATCAACACGGACACTATCGGCCGTCTTTGGATCACGGGCCGCCCCTTCAATCAATACAACGGCAGCGCAGCGAACCGACTAGCGGTAATCCAGGGCAGTGGTGGGCCGCAGCTCGCCTTCGCAGCGCAGCCAACGGGAGGCGTGGTGAATCAAGGAGGCTCAGTCACTCTCACCGCCCATGCTACCGGGAACAATGGCTTCACCTACCTCTGGCATAAGAACGGCAGCCCGCTGAGCAATGGTGGACGCTTTTCGGGTGTCGATACGAACAGCCTTACGATTAGCACTCTCGAACAGGGGGACGAAGCCAGCTACACGCTCGTCGTCAGCAGCCCTGGAGCCACCAGCGTCACCAGCCGCGTGGCGAATTTGGACGTGCTGGGCGCGCCAGAGATCACTCAGGATCCAGCCAACCAGACGGTGGACTTTGGTGGCGCGGTGATTCTCACCGGCGCTGCCACCGGGGCTACAACGCTGACCTATCAGTGGCTCTACAACGGTTCAGCTCTGGCCAACGGTAGCGGCGTCGGCGGAGCCAACACGAACACTCTGGTGCTTACGAATGTCGATTTCAACGATGCCGGTCTCTACAACCTCCAGGTCAGCAACGGCCTGGGACAGGATACCAGCCTGCCAGCACAGCTGACCATTCAAAAGCGGCCCGGAGGCATCGCTGCCAGCGCCAACCCACAGCCGATGTTCAACAGCGAGGTCTATGCCATCTGCCTGCTGCCAGACGGCTCTTATGTGGTCGGTGGCGCTTTCCAGACGGTCTCCATGAATGGTGGAACGACCTTCACGAACCGCTCCGGCATCGTGCGCATCCTGGCGAACGGCACGCTCGACACCAGCTTCCCTACCTCCGCGACGGCGGTGCATTGCGTAGAGTTTGATCCCGCGCAGAACCATATCTTCATCGGCGGCAGCTTCACCACCGTGACCTCCGGCGGCACCACATCCAACCGCATACGCGTGGCCCGCCTGACCTCTTCAGGCAGCTCTTACATCCTCGACACCGCTTTCAACACCAGCACCGCCGGTCCTGATGACATTGTTCACAGCCTGGCTCCCGTGGGAGATGGGTCCGTGTATATCGCGGGCGACTTTGAGGCCGTCGGCGCC
The DNA here is from genome assembly GCA_937941745.1 of uncultured Prosthecobacter sp. Taxonomy (GTDB): domain Bacteria; phylum Verrucomicrobiota; class Verrucomicrobiia; order Verrucomicrobiales; family Verrucomicrobiaceae; genus Prosthecobacter. The sequence continues at coordinate 4,220 of CALDGV010000279.1, forward strand.
ACGGCGGGCACCTTCAAGGGAGATGACTACACCGCTCGACTTGGTCCAAACGGAGCTCTCGCCACCAGTTACACCTCTGGCGCATCGAACAGCACTTACGCATTGCTGCGCAACAGCAATGGCAGTCTGTATGTCGGCGGCTCCAGCAACCTTTGGAATGAAACCACCCTGGTGTTCGGCACTCCCTGGCGTCGTTTGGTCCTTGTTTCTGCGGCAGGTGCGCGCACGACCTCCTTCGTGCCTCCGGGCTCCTTCCCGATCTATCCGATTCCGCACACGTTGCTGCGCCTGAAGGACGGATCGCTCCTCGTTGGCAGCAATTCGGGAGCAGAAAATCCCTATGTGCTGCGGGTGAACAGCAGCACAGGTGCTGCCTTCCCCTACACCACAGATCACACCATCACTGTAGGCGCGCTGGGCCAGCAGCCGGATGGCAAGGTGCTGATCGGCAGTGCGCTTGGACACTTCACCCGGAACTCACCCGTTGATGGCACCCTGGACACCAGCTTTAACACAGGCACGGGCTTTAACTACGGCGGCGGCATCAATGACATCAAGGTGGACAGCAATGGGCGCATCTTTGTCGGCGGTAATTTCACCCATTATGATGGTATCACCCGCAACCGCTTCGTCATTCTCAATGGGGGTGACCTCGACGCCCGCAGCCAGCCGAAGCCGGGCCAGACCATCACCTTCGCGGACATCCCCGACCGGGCCTTTGTGCCGGGGAATGCGGCGGCGAATACCGTGACGATCACGCTGCCGACTTCATCGAGCAATCTCCCTGTGTCCCTGGTGGTCACCAGCGGCCCGGCCACCCTGGCGGGAAACAAACTCACCATCACCGGCGCAGGCTCGGTGGTGCTCACGGCCTCCCAGGCGGGCAATGACAACTTCGGCGCTGCCACCGTGAGCCAGACCATCGTCGTCTCCAAAGCAGCACAGACCCTCACCTTCGCGCCTTTGATCGACCGTCCGACCGGTTCCGCCCCCTTCCTTCTCGGTGGTTCGGCTTCGTCCGGCCTGCCGGTGCATTACCAGGTGCTCAGCGGCCCTGCCTCAGTGAACGGCAACGTGCTCACCCTCACTGGCCTAACCGGCACCGTCTCCATCCGCGCCACCCAGGCAGGGAGCGCGGACTATGAAGCGGCACCGCATGTGGACCAGAGCTTTGAAGTTTTTGAAGGTGTGGCTGTCGCGATGCCGCAGACCATTGTCTTCAACGCCCTGCCTCCGCGCTCAGCCAACGAAGGCCCCTTCTCCATTAGTGCGATTGCCACTTCCAGCCTGCCCGTGACCTTCACGGTGACTTCCGGCCCGGCCACAATCATCGGAAACACCGTCACCCTTAGCGGCGGCACTGGCACAGTGGTGATCACGGCGACCCAGCCCGGCAATGCCAGCTTCCTGGCTGCCAAACCCGTCGCACAAAGCTTCAAGGTGAACGCCGCCGCGACCTCGCTCACCCTGGCAAACTTGATCCAGACCTACACCGGTACACCAAGGCCCATCAGCGTCGTCGGCGGCACGGCGGACACCATCTTCTACACCGTCAACAAGGTGAAGGGAACCACACCGCCCACCGCCGCAGGCAGCTACCCCGTGGAGGCCGTGGCAGGCACCGTGAAGAAGACCGGCACGCTGGTCATCAACAAGGCGCCTCTGCAGGTCGTGGCGGACGACAAGCGCAAGTTTGTCGGCCAGGCCAACCCGGCCCTCACCTTCGCTTATTCGGGTTTCCTGGGCGGTGACCATGCAGGCAACGCCCTCACCAAGGCGCCCACGATCAGCACCAAGGCCACCACCAGCAGCCCAGGCGGGAACTACCCGATCACACCTTCCGGCGGCACCTCGAACAACTATGCGTTCGTGTATGTGAACGGAAACATGAAGGTCGAAAGCTGGGCAGGACCGTATGAGGCGCTGATCACCGACACGGTGACCAACAAGCCTGTGGGCAAGGTCGAATTCACGGTGGCGGCAGGCAGCCGCGATCTGTCAGGCAAGCTCACCACGGCAAAACAGAGTGCTGCCGTGCCATTCAAGGGGCCTCTTGGGCTCAATTTCGACACGGAATATGCCACAGCGAACATCAACGCCACCGTGGGCACGGGGGCCACGGCCGTGGTTTACAACATCCAGATCGACATCCCGCTGGACGCTGATTTCTCTGTCAGCGTCACGCGCAAGGTC